>JBJTFT010000024.1:0-8322 GCA_046093525.1 Sphingomonadales bacterium
TTTTCTATGGTATGAAAAAAATCCCAAGGGCTGGGATGCTTAAAGGCCCAGCGGCGGATGTACTCTTTAAAAGCCATGTCGAAACGTTCGGCACCCAAAACTTCGTTTCGTAATTGCGTGAGCATTTGCCCGGGTTTAAGATAGGCCGTGATGCCTAAGTTGTTTTGTTGAATAACGTCGGGAATGTTGTAGAGCCCATCCATTTTTTCACTAAATACCATCTTGACCATAAAAGGTGCTGTCGGGTCAGGAAAGAAAGTGGGTTTGAATTCCCCCTTATTAAAAGCTTCGGTCGAAAGATCGTTGATAAACGTATTGAACCCTTCGTCCATCCAGGCATATTTTCGTTCGTTACTACCCACGATCATCGGAAACCATGTATGGCCAAACTCATGATCGGTTACACCCCAAAGTTCTTCGCCCATACTTTTTGATGAGCAAAAGACGATACCGGGATATTCCATGCCTCCCACAATACCTGCTACATTGGTCGCCGCAGGATAAGGGTATTCGAACCATTTTTTAGAATAGTATTCTATGGAGCCCTTGATCATTTCGGTAGAGCGCTGCCATCCGTTCTTGCCAATACTCTCTTCGGGATACGCGCTGATGGCCATCGATCTTTTACCACTGGACAGATCGATCTTAGCCGCATCAATAATAAAGGCTTTAGACGCTGCCCAAGCCGCATCACGGGCATTAGCGATCTTGAATTTCCAGGTGAGGGTAGCTACCGCAGGTCGAGAGCTGCTCTCAGTTACCTCGCTGGCGCTGCGGATGGTCACAGTATTATTAGAGGTAGCCGCTTGCTCCCATCTTTTTTGTTGTACGGGGGTGTAACATTCTTTGGGGTTGAGTAACTCGCCCGATCCTACTACTATAATATTGGCCGGAGCCGTTACACTAAAATCAATGTCGCCGTACTCGAGATAGAACTCGCCGGCTCCGAGGTAAGGCATGGTGTTCCAGCCTTGCAGGTCGTCATAAACGCACATTCTGGGAAACCACTGCGCGATCTCGTAGATCCAACCCTGCTTGGTAAGCAGTCGACCCATTCGGTCTGTCCCATATTCGGGTATCTCAAATTGATAGTTCATTTTTATGCGCATCTTCTCTCCCTTAGCCAGCGGATTTTTTAGCCAGATTTGCATACGGGTATCGGTGATACTTTGCTGGACAGGAGCGCTCCAAACACCAGCCGTTTCTGTTTGCAGATTACTGATCTGGTAGCCATTGGTAAATCCGCCATTGGCCCAGCGTCCTCCTGCTTCGGTAGTGGTAGAAGAGCCGCGGGAGTCGCGCTTATAAATATTTTGATCGAGCTGCAGCCACAGAAAGCGAAGGGCGTCGTTGCTGTTGTTGGTATACGTAACGATCAGTTCACCATTAATGGAATGTGTTGTTGTGTCAAGTTTACATTGAATGGTATAGTCTGCCCGGTTTTGCCAGTAACGGGGACCCGGCTCCCCGCTCGCACTTCGAACCTCAGTGCCGGCATAAGGATAGAGCTGTGGGTGAAAGGTCTCTCGGTGATCATAAATAGATTGCGCTTGTGCGATAAAGGAAATCGAACATAGGATAATGACGATTTGCGATCCAAAACGAGTTAGCATGATCGGATTTTTGTATTAAAAAATTAAGGATCGGGATATTGCTACGGAAATAACTTTTCGGCCACCGCAATACTTTCGGGTTTGCCTACATCTACTACCTGGTCTTTGCTGTGTTCATAGCCCATAATGGGATAATCGTCCGCTAATTTTAGGTAGACGTCTACCAGCGAGAACTTCTTTGCAAAACCATAGCCTTGCATCAAATTAAAGATGCTGTAATCGAATAACGCCACACAGCTGTAGGCAAAGGGTCGTAACGAGGCTCGATCAACGGAGGTGATCGCGATCTTTTCTTCGCCGGTTTTATTATTGCGCCAACCACAGAGACGGTGGGTGGGATCCATCAGTAAAGAGCGCGAACTCTCACGGCTTGTAATGCCAAAGGAGATGAGAGGCTGTTGCTGATCATGAAACTCGATCAGCTTGCCAATATGTAAATTGGTAAGGATGTCGGCATTGCAGGTCAAGAAAGGTTGATTTTCTTCAAAAAGCGGTTTGGCTTTTAAGAGTCCTCCTCCTGTATCGAGTAGTGCTTCTCTTTCATCGCTAATCAGAATATCGGATCCCCAGCCTCTATTTTTTTCTATTGCTTCTTCTATCTGATCGGCAAAGTGATGTACGTTGATCACGACATTGAATATGCCGAAGCTTTGCAGGTATTCAACGTTGCGCTGCAACAAACTTTTGCCATTGACCAGGGCTAACGCCTTGGGATGCTTGTCGGTCCAGGGTTTAAAGCGCGTGCCCAGCCCGGCACAAAATATCATGGCACGTGTGATCATAACTATTACTTGGCTGCGGGGGTATTGATCCAGTTCTTTTCGTCTTGCACCACATGATGCAATTTTACCTTTACCTTGAATTTATTGCGCAGGTGTCGGGCCATTTCGTCGGCGGCATAGACACTTCGGTGTTGCCCGCCCGTACAGCCGAAGCCCACCGTCAAACTTTCGAAACCTCTTTTAATATAGTCTTCGACCGTCATGTCAACGATATCAAATACCGAATTCAGGAACGAAGGCATATTGGTCTGTTGCTCTAAAAAGTCCCGTACCGGTTTATCGCGACCGGTCTGGGTCTTCATACTCTCTACGCGCCCGGGGTTTAAAATGCCCCGGCAATCGAACATAAAGCCACCGCCATTGCCAGACGTATCTGGCGGATGTCCATTGCGATACGAGAAGCTATATACTTTTACTTCTAGGGGCGTCGCTTCGGTGGCTTGCGTGGGGGTAAATTCCGCAATCACTTCGTTGCTGATACAGATGTCCAATACTTTTCGAAACTCAGGAACGGCGATACCGACACTATGTTGGCTCAAAAACTCTTTGAGGTTGCGCAGTGCCAGAGGAATACTGGTCAAAAACTGGGCCTTTCTTTCAAAGAGCCCTCTAAACCCATAGGCGCCCAGTACTTGCAAAAGGCGGATCAACACATAACCGTTATACTGGCTCTTGAATAATTTTCTGTCGATCTTGCTGTCGATCGTTCTTTCAAAGGCATCCATGTACTCTTCGAGCAAGCGAAGCTTCCAGTCTGCCGATAGGTTGGCGCGTGCTTGCCAGAGTAAAGAGGCCAGATCGTATTGGGGAGCCCCTTTCATACCGCCTTGATAATCGATAAAATGTACTTGGCGGTCTTCGCTGACCATAATGTTACGGCTCTGAAAATCGCGGAATAAAAAGTACTGATATTCGGTATGCGTCAGGTAATTGCTGAGCGCATCAAAGTCGTCGATCAATTTTTGTTTGTCATACGGCCTGCGTAGCGCATCTAAAAAGTAAAATTTAAAATAGAGCAGATCGGCCAAAATGGCTTGCTTGCCAAATTCTTTGTTAGTGAGGCATTTGTTGTAGTTGAGTCCCTCATCTCCCTTTACCTGTAACTCGGCCAGGGCGGTGGTTGTTTTGGCAAAAAGTGCATAGACCTCTTCGGTAAAGCCCTTGCTCTCTAGGTGATGGAGTAACGATACATCTCCCAAATCTTCTTGCAAATAAAATTGACGGTCTTCGCTAATGGCCAGGATCTCCGGTACGGCCAGTCCTTTTTTCTTAAAATGATCGCTAAAGTAAAAGAAGGTTTCGTTCTCTTTAAGATTGTTACCATAGGTCCCGATCACTGCGTCTTGAGGGCCCCACAACCGAAAGTATCTACGTTCGCTGCCGCTTTGCGGAAGCACATCAAGTGAGGTGGGTGCCACCCCTTTGTAGCGGGTATACAGGGCTGTAACGGCATCGATCCAATGCTGCATGCAACAAATGTAGGTAACCCCTTTGATTTCTCGGAGCTTTGGATACTAACACTCATTCGTTTTTTGTTAATTTTGCAAGGTCTTGGTCCGGCCCATGCTTTACAGCCCCATCTTTCCGGATCAGCGCAAAATATATGGCTCAATCTGGGGTTTCTAAGATCAGGATCGTAACGGCCGCCAGTTTATTCGATGGTCATGATGCCGCGATCAACATCATGCGTCGCATCTTGCAACAGCAAGGGGCTGAGATCATTCATTTAGGGCATAACCGGTCCGTTAAGGAAATCGTAGAGACTGCAATCGAAGAAGATGTACAGGGCATCGCCATTACCAGCTATCAGGGCGGGCATGTCGAGTTCTTTAAATACATGAAAGATCTGCTCGTTCAAAACGGTTGTGGACATATCAAGATCGTTGGCGGCGGCGGCGGCACTATTTTACCCGAAGAGATCGATGAGTTACATGCCTATGGGATCGACCGGATCTTTTCGCCCGACGATGGACGACGCTTGGGATTAGAAGGAATGATCGCTGCCGTGATCGATATTTGTCAACAAACGCAAATAGGTTCGTTGGCCGATTGCCCCGTTGACCCGCTGGGAGAACACCGGCCAGTTATTCATATCGCCCGCGCCATTAGTGTAGCAGAGAAGGGAGGTTCCTATCAATCATTGCTCAATGAGCAGCGTTTTGCAGAAGCCATAGCTTCTGTTTCAAAAAAAGTCTCCTCTACTCCGTCACAAGAAGATACCGGTACCGAGATCAAAGAAAGTTCCGTCGCTCCTGTTTTTGGAATTACCGGAACCGGCGGTGCCGGTAAGAGCAGTGTTACCGACGAGATCGTCAGACGCTATCTGAATAATTTTACCGACAAGACCATAGCGGTGATCTCGGTCGACCCTTCGCGTAAAAAAACCGGAGGCGCTCTGTTGGGAGATCGAATTCGCATGAATGCCATCAATCATCCCCGGGCCTATATGCGCTCGCTTGCCACCCGTGATGATAACACGGCACTCAGTGCAGCCCTTCGTGATGCCGTAGCTATTTGCCAGCGAGCCGCTTTCGATCTGATCATTATAGAAACCGCCGGTGTGGGGCAAAGTGATGCAAGTATTCTCGATCATTGCCAGGTGAGCATGTATGTGATGACGCCCGAATATGGGGCGGCGACCCAACTTGAAAAAATCAACATGCTCGATTATGCCGATCTGATCTGTCTTAATAAGTTCGATAAGGCCGGCGCCCTCGATGCGCTCAATGATATTCGTAAGCAGTATAAGCGTAACCATCAACTCTTTTCGGCCAAAGACGAAGAGATACCAGTAGTGGGTACCATGGCCAGCAAGTTTAATGATGAGGGCGTCAATCATCTCTTTACGCTCTTATTGCAAAAAATAAAAGAGAAGACCGGTGTTAGTTTTGGTTCTATTCAGTTTTCTGCTACGGCCCAACTCTCACAGGCCATTATCCCTTCGAGCCGCGTTCGTTATTTAGCGGAGATCGCTGCCGGTAATCGTGACTACGATGCCTTGGTCAAAGAGCAAGCGGCTCTGGCCTCAAAACTATATCAATTGCAAGGGGTGCTCGATAACAAAGAGCTCAAGAGTACTACCGATAAAAAGTTATATGCCGATCTAACTAGTGCATTGCAAGCACAAATTGATCAGCTAACCGAGCAGTTGACTCCCGTTAGCCGTAAGCTCATTAAGAATTGGCCTGAAAAAGTTGCGGCCTATCAAAAAGATTTTTACGAGTACACAGTGCGCAATAAAGTGATCAAGCAACCCATGACCACGACCAGTTTAAGTGGCACGCGGGTTCCCAAAGTAGTTTTGCCCAGGTATAAAGACTGGGGCGATCTGTTGCAGTGGCAGGCGCAAGAAAATGTGCCGGGTCATTTTCCTTTTACGGCTGGCGTTTTTCCATTAAAAAGAGAGGGAGAGGATCCTACGCGTATGTTCGCCGGCGAAGGAGGTCCCGAAAGAACCAATAAACGTTTTCATTACGTAAGTGTCGATCAGCCGGCCAAAAGACTTTCTACCGCTTTTGATTCAGTAACTCTTTATGGCGAAGATCCCGATCATCGCCCCGATATTTATGGCAAGGTTGGTAACAGCGGAGTCAGTATCGCCACTGTGGATGATGCCAAGAAGCTCTATAGTGGTTTTGACCTTTGCGATCCTAAGACCTCCGTTTCGATGACCATCAATGGGCCCGCACCGATCATCTTGGCGTTTTTGATGAATGCCGCCATCGATCAGCAATGCGAAAAGAAGATCGTGGAGTTAGGCTTACAGCAAAAAATCGACGAGGCCTTTGCCCAAATATATCCCGGACTTGCTCGCCCTTGCTATTCGAATCCACTGTCTCCCGATGAATTACCCGATGGGCATAATGGTCTTGGACTTGCTCTTTTGGGATTGAGTGGCGACGATGTGTTGCCAGCCGACGTTTACCAGCAATGCAAGACCACAGCACTGCAACAAGTGCGGGGTACGGTGCAAGCTGATATTTTAAAAGAAGACCAGGCGCAAAACACCTGCATCTTCTCTACCGAGTTTGCGCTAAAGCTAATGGGCGATGTGCAGCAGTATTTTATTGAGCAGCAAGTCAGAAATTTTTATTCCGTTTCGATCAGTGGGTATCATATTGCCGAGGCCGGCGCTAATCCTATTACGCAGTTGGCCTTTACTCTGGCCAATGGCTTTACGTTCGTGGAGTATTATTTGAGCCGTGGCATGAGCATTGACGATTTTGCGCCTAATCTTTCTTTTTTCTTTAGTAACGGCATGGATCCGGAGTATAGTGTGATCGGCAGGGTGGCTCGTCGTATTTGGGCCAAGGCCATGAAGTACAAGTACAAGGCCAATAAGCGCAGCCAGATGTTAAAGTACCATATTCAAACATCGGGGCGCTCGTTGCATGCCCAAGAGATCGACTTCAATGATATTCGTACTACGTTGCAAGCGCTCTATGCCATTTACGATAATTGCAATTCACTTCATACCAATGCTTACGACGAAGCCATTACTACGCCTACCGAAGAGAGTGTGCGTCGTGCCATGGCCATACAGTTGATCATCAACAGAGAACTGGGCTCTGCCATGACCGAGAATATGACGCAGGGTTCTTTTGCCGTAGAAGAATTAACGGCCCTGGTCGAAGAAGCCGTGTTAGCCGAGTTCGATCGTCTTACCGAGCGCGGCGGAGTATTAGGTGCTATGGAAAGGATGTACCAGCGCAATAAGATTCAAGAAGAAAGTCTTTATTACGAGCATCAAAAGCATACCGGTGAGTTACCCATCATTGGGGTCAATACTTTTTTGAATAAAAAGGGATCACCCACCGTTATTCCAGGAGAGGTCATTAGAAGTAATGAAGAAGAAAAAGAACAGCAGATCAATAATCTTCGGGCCTTTCATACGCGCCATGCAGCCGTTGCTGCCGAAAAGTTGCAGCGACTGCAACAGGTGGCTGTCGAAAACGGCAATTTGTTTGCTGAGCTGATGGAGACCGTCAAGTACTGCTCGCTCGGTCAGATCACGCATGCGCTCTATCAAGTAGGTGGACAGTATCGGAGAAATATGTGATAGGGCGGCATCAACTTGCTTGCCCAAGGCCATGGTATGGGCACACAGTGGTGTACAGGGCCGCTAGTAGTCTGATCTTAAATCAGTATCTTCGTTAGCGAAATATCTTATTACGAATTAATGCTCCACTGTTTTGCGCTTTACCGATTTTAATTTTCATCCTTCCCTGATGGAAGGAATAGAAGCTTCTCACTACGAAACTGCTACTCCCGTTCAAGAAAAAGTGATCCCGCCTATTTTAGAGGGGCGCGATATTATTGCCTCTGCCCAGACCGGTACGGGTAAGACCGCTGCTTTTTTATTGCCCGTCATGAACCGGTTACTAACCGAGCCACTAGATGGAGCCGTGGGTGCACTTATTGTGGTTCCTACCCGCGAGTTAGCCATACAGATCGCGCAGCACATCGAAGGGCTTTCTTATTTTACCAACCTTAGTTCGATCGCTATTTACGGGGGTAGTGACGCACAAAATTTTGTGACCGAGAAAAAAGCGCTGCAAATGGGCGCCGATATTATCGTATGCACCCCCGGCCGCATGATCGCTCATCTCAACATGGGCTATGTCAATTTTAAGCAGCTTCGGTTCTTAGTGCTCGATGAGGCGGACCGAATGCTCGATATGGGTTTTCAAGATGACATCAACAAGATCATCAATCATCTTCCTACCAAGCGGCAAAACCTTTTGTTCTCCGCTACCATGCCCGAAAAGATCCGTTCTCTGGCTCGTCGTATCTTGGTAGACCCCATCGAAGTCAATATTGCCATCTCTCGTCCGCCCGATAAGATCGTTCAACGCGCGTATGTAGTGTATGAGCAACAGAAGATCCCCGTTATTCAACACATTTTAAAGACGATCCCCTATAAGAAT
>JBJTFT010000025.1:0-2861 GCA_046093525.1 Sphingomonadales bacterium
TTAGATAAACGTATTTAATAACAAGATTTAAAAAATTATTCTGGTATGCCTTGTGGTAAAAAAAGAAAGCGTCATAAGATCGCGACGCACAAGCGTAAAAAAAGACTGAGAAAGAACCGTCACAAGAAAAGAAATAAATAAGGCCTGGCGCCGCCTTGTTGCGGTCCTCGCTCTGTTTATGCACAGTCCCCGGTTGCTTTCGGTAGTCCGTTAGTATTCCCCCCTCTGTTACCGTCTCCGTCTAGTCAAGACAGGTTCTGTTTTGTTGGATGCGTCGCAGCCGGCGTTTACAGCCCCCATTCTTACGGGTTCTCCCGCAACAATGGTGAAAGGTAGATACAGTAGTTAAGCTGTAATGAACAAAGAACTTATTATCAATGCCACTTCGCAAGGTGTCGAGATCGCCTTGCTCGAAGACAAGAGGCTCGTAGAGCTTCATAACGAGCGAAGCGATGCCCGCTTTGCCGTAGGGGACCTGTATTTAGGAAAGGTCAAAAAACTGATTCCCGGTCTCAATGCTGCCTTTGTAGACGTAGGCTTCGAAAAAGATGCCTTCTTGCATTATTCGGACCTGAGCCCCTATGCTAAATCGCTCCTCAAGTTTACCCAACTCTCGGTCAACAATACCAGTCCCGATCTATCTGACTTTGCCAAGTTTACCGTAGAACCCGAGATCGTCAAGACCGGAAAGATCAACGAAGTGATGGGCGGTAAACCGCAAGTGTTGGTCCAGATCTTAAAAGAGCCCATTGCCGCCAAAGGACCTCGCCTGAGTTGCGAGTTGTCGCTCCCCGGCCGCTTTGTAGTGGTGACCCCCTTTAATGATATCGTAGCCGTCTCGCGCAAGATTCATTCGGGCGAAGAACGCAAGCGTTTGCAAAAAATAGTAGAGGCCATCAAGCCCAAAAATTTTGGGGTGATCGTGCGCACGGCCGCCGAAGGAAAGAAAACCGCCGAACTGCACGAAGACCTCTCGATGCTGGTCGAGATGTGGAAGACCATCCAGCGAAATCTGAAAGGCGCCGTGGCCCCAGCCAAGATCCTCAGCGAACAAACCAAGACCACGAGCATCTTACGCGATCTGCTCAATGCCGACTTTAACCGCATTGTGGTCAACGATAAGACCATCTTTGCCGACACCAAAAGTTACATACAACGGATTGCGCCCGAGAAGGCCGAGATCGTTTCATTCTATCAGAATGGTTCGTCCGTATTCGACTCGTTCGGCATTACCAAGCAGGTAAAATCTTCGTTCGGCAAAACCGTAAACCTCGACAGCGGCGCTTACATCATCATTGAACATACCGAGGCACTCCATGTGATCGATGTCAACAGCGGGT
Source organism: Sphingomonadales bacterium (assembly GCA_046093525.1). Lineage (GTDB taxonomy): Bacteria > Bacteroidota > Bacteroidia > Chitinophagales > Chitinophagaceae > JJ008. Next base: position 1,341 of record JBJTFT010000025.1, read on the forward strand.
ATAAAAGTGTAGGCAGTAATCAAGAGCAAAATGCACTCGAGACCAATCTCGAAGCGGCCGAAGAGATCGCAAGACAATTACGACTGCGCGATCTGGGGGGCATTATAGTGGTAGACTTTATCGACATGAAGTTGCCCGATAACAAAAAGAAGTTACTCGATAAGATGGAAGCCTGTATGAGCGCCGACCGCGCCAAGCATACCGTGCTTCCTATCTCGAAGTTCGGCATCATGCAGATCACGCGCCAGCGCATGAAGCCCGAAGTCAACATCAATACGCAAGAAGCATGCCCTAGTTGCAAAGGCACCGGCAAGATCGGTTCGGCCTTGCTGCTCGAAGATGAGATCGAAAAAAATCTAAGCTATCTGACCACGCATAAACATAGCGGCCTTACGCTGATCGTACACCCAATCGTTTATGCCTTTCTTACCAAAGGTTGGCCCTGGAGTACCAAGATGGCAAAGTGGAATAAGAAGTTCGGCCAGAAAACAAAAATTCAAGCCGACACCTCTTATCACTTAACAGAGTATCGCTTCTTTGATAAGAATGAAGAAGAGATCAAGTTGTTTAGCTGAACTTACCGCTAGCATTTTCCTCTGATACGAATTGTAGAATCACTTGCTGATCTCGTAGATCTACGCGTTCTGCTAGACAAAAAACGACGAGAAAATCAAGGGTTTTCTACAGCCTCATATTTTTTTCATGGGAACTTCAGTGAAACAAAACTCTATCGTATGAAATATATTTTTTTCTGCGCTCTTTGGGCAACCTTACCCATACTTATCATTAGCAGTTGTACCAAAAATAACTTGAGGGAAAAAGAAAAAAACTATAATTTGACAAGAAGCACAGCAGTTGAAGCCGGAGTAAATAACCAAAGTGCAAGACTAATTTCAACTATCCTTACTGATGAAATATTTGTCAAGATATGTGAGACTCTGCGTATTGGAACAGTACTAAATACTACCAGCCCAAGCAGACTCGATGGCAAGGCACTCCATAATTTTTTGCAAGAAAAAAGAACAGTAACTCGTACAGAGGATGCACAAGCTGTATTTGAAAAATATGGAGTTCCTAACTCAACCGAACTTTTTAGTAATTTCAATAAACTACCTTTTTTGGCCGCATCCTTATTTTCGAAAAACGCAGCATTCAATAACCTAAGCAAAGAAGAGGCTACTGGGCTGCTGCAAGGCAGCATGCAAGCCTATTTCAACGAACATCCCATTACGTATAGAGAATTACTCAACGGAGATCAATGCTCACAAGCTTATGCGGTTGGGATGACAGGATGCCATAACCAATTTATTATTGAGGTTGGAGTTATATTAGCTGGGACTGGGATAACAATAATATTCACTGGCGGTATCGGGGCAGCAATAACCCTTTCTATGAGCACTCTCATGGCAGGAGCTTATGCTCATCTCTACTCATGTCAACAAGGAGTTGCTGCAAACTGGAGAATATGCCGTGAAAATAATCCAACCCACAAATCAATTTCAATACCTAAAAAGTTCCGCT
>JBJTFT010000026.1:0-5082 GCA_046093525.1 Sphingomonadales bacterium
GCCGGTCTCGATATCGAGTCCAAACGAAAGAGGATTGTAATATCCATCGGGCAACCCGTCTAGCACGTAGGTGTAATCCCAGGTCAGCGCCATGCGTTTAGAAAGTTTCAGACGACCACCAAAGCCCAGCCCGATAATATCGTTCTTATCGGTAGCCAGTTGTACCAGGTTCTTATGTACCACAGTGGGCATCACTTGCAACGAAAGCGCCTCGCTAAATTTTCTACCAATGAGCAACTGATTGTAATACGCAAGCCGAGACGTAAAATAGTTTTCTCGCGTAGGATCGGCCCACGGAAGTCCGTCCATCGTAATACCGGAGACCAGCGCCACCGTAACCGGCGAAGAGCCCGGACCGGTCGACTGAGAGATCGGAGCATACTTAACGAATGCATCCACTTCTTTTTTGTAAGTGCTTCTGCCCACCCCGACCATCAGGTTAGAGAGCAATCCAAAATCGAAGCTCATGCGCATACTGGCCTGATCGAGACCAAAGAAATTTTTGTAACCCTGGTCGAGCGAGCCGAAGCGATGCAGAATGCGAAAATCCATGGTGCCCGGATTGATGAACTCCATGGAATGACTATTGATGACCCGCGATGATTTAAAGGCATATTTGACCCGCTGCTTCTTGGGTTTTTCTTCGCCCAGTAGCGATAACAGATCATCTTGAGCCTGCAGGGCCAGTGAACCACTCAGCCCCAATACCAATACCAACGAGAACCGAATAATAGAAGTAGATCTCTCATAATGTATTAGCTTTTGAGTGGCTCCAGCGTGCAAGCCACGGTAATCTTGGCCGTTTTGCTGACCTTATCACTTACCAGGGCCGGCACTTCTACTTTGTAATCACCCAACACAGCACTAAAACTGGCGCTGGCACTGATCTTTTCTCCTTTAATGGAGATCTTTCCGGGGCTCTCCACGTCGCGGGTCTCCCCATGTAAGGTCAGCTTTCCTTTTACGGTGACTGCATAGTCGCCATCTTTTGCGTAGTTCACGGCACTGTTGTTGGTGATGGCTCCTTTAAACTCGGCCTTGGGAAACTTATCGCTCTCGAGATAATTTTCGTTAAAATGTTCTTGCATCAGTGCGCGCTCAAATGTAAATCCCTTGATCAGCACCGCGAATTGCATGGCACCGGTAGCGGCATCGAGCACACAGGTAACTGTTTTGTTTACAGCTTCTATCTTTTCGGGAGAAGAGGGAGCCGTGGCATTGAAATCAATACGCCCCGTCTTGGTAAAAAACTTTTGTGCATCAACAGTAGTAGTAGCGAACAGCGCCATGCCACAGAGTAAAAAAACGTTTTTTAACATAAGAAATAAATTAAGAGGATGAAAAGATACTATTAAATAAAAATTATGACCACATTCGAAACATGCTTACTCTTTTATCAATGCACAGCGCACCAGCACTATATCGGACCCGAGCAACTCGTCTTTATTGTAGCCAGTGCAAATACCCTGTATCGTTACTGGTTCGCCCTTAGAGACAGCGCTTTGTTGCCCTGTGAATGTACTATCCATACTGCAGCGTATGGTGGTGCTTGACTCCGCTGAACCAAGGACCAATGTGTAGGATTCTTTTTCGCCCGGTGTTATGGCCTCGGTAGTGGAAAGATCGAGCAAGACAGCCTGCACCCTTATCAATTTATTGACGTAGCGAGCTGTGGCCCCGGTCTCGTCTTGCTCAAAAGCAGCTATGAGTGCTGCACCCGTTAGCTCGGCATCGGGAGCAGCAGCGGCCGTATCGAGTGGAGCACGGTTGTATTCGCGATATGCATAAAAAGCACCCAGCAAACCCGCCACGAGCACCAGCCATAAGAGGACCTTTTTATTTTTCATGCGTTGAAATTAATTATTGGGCATTCCCGCATCGACCCATTTTTTTATAGTGGCGATCTTACAGCTACTCAGTTTTGCAGCACTCTTTGGCATTGGCGAAAATCCGGCCGCATGATTGATGGTGCCCAGTAGCTTTCCATTTTGGGCCATGACCTTATCGGCCGCATACGTACCCATTTGCTGGTTACCCGATGGAGACGAACCCGCATGGCAGCCATAACAACTGCTTTGTAAAATGGGTACTACTTTTTGCGCATAAGAAACCGTGCCCACCGTATCGGTACAGGGTTGCGCAGAAGAAGCACCATAAAGTGTTTCTTCGTGATCGTAGTAACAAGCTGTAATACCCAGCACGGCTGGCAGACAAAGCAATAAAAAATATCTTTTTTTCATAACGAAATTAGTTGTTGAGCGCGCCGGCAGCGATCCAGCGTTGCACCTGGGTAATTTCACAATCCGACAACTTCGCACTGTTCTTGGGCATAGGAGAAAAACCTGACTGGTGTGCGATAGATCCATAAAGTTTTCCATTGAGGGCTACGGTCCGAACCGATGCGTAGGTCAATAAATTGATATTGCCTCCGGGGCTGGTGGCACTATGACAGCCCACACATTTGGTATCGAGCATTAGCTTAACGGCCCCGCTGTAGGTAAAGACATTGGCATCGCAGGAGCTCCCACACGAATTATTCTTAGCCCCTTGGTTGATCCATTTTTGAATCTTGGCGATCTGAGCAGCTGTTAACGGCGAGCGAGGCGGCGGGGGCATTCGATCGCCGGGGTCCGTATCGATGATCACCTTGTAGAGCTTGCTATCAGCGGCATTGCCCGCTTTTACATATTTCATTATCGTGGAGTAACTAGTAAGCTGTACCCCATCGGCCCGAGTAGCAGCATCGTGACAACCACTCATGGCACAGTTTGAATTGATAATGGGCAACACTTCGTTAACAAAATAGACCGAGTCCGAACTGCAGGTACTAGAAAAACTGGGCGTATTAGAAGGGCTATTGGGATTGGTGGTCTCGTGCGTACAGGCCAAGATCAAGGTCGCGACCAACAGAGCCAGTACGATATAGTTTTGGTTTTGCATGCGCGTTAATTGAAGGTCGATTTATGATCGATGAGCAGCCCCCTTACAACGATACAAATGCTCTAAAATTGCCCCTTATCGTAAAGTTATCAATTAATTAGGAAGCTAGCGGCCTCATGGGCTGCCAACGGGTGCTCAGAAAAGCATTTAATAGTACCTTTACCCCTCCATGATTCATCCCCACGCCTATATTCACCCCAATGCCAAGCTGGCACCCAACGTTAAGGTCGATCCCTTCTCGGTCATTCACCAAGATGTGGAGATCGGCGAGGGCACCTGGATAGGGTCTAATGTGACCATTATGGAGGGAGCCCGCATCGGCAAGAACTGTCGGATATTTCCGGGAGCGGTTATTTCGGCCGTACCCCAAGACCTCAAATTCGATGGCGAGTACTCCACCGTTCATATTGGCGATGGCACCACCATTCGCGAATTTGTGACCATCAACCGAGGTACCCGCGATCGCGAAAAAACCGTAATTGGCAAGAACTGCCTGATTATGGCCTACTGCCATTTTGCGCACGATTGTTTAGTGGGCGATCATGTCATTACCAGCAATAACACCCAGGTGGCCGGACACGTGACCATCGGTGATTGGACCATTTTGGGCGGTATGTGTGCCGTACATCAATTCGTAAAGATCGGCGCGCACTCGTTCGTAAGCGGGGGGTCATTGGTCAGTAAGGATATCCCTCCTTACATCAAGGCCGGTCGTAATCCACTCAGTTATGCCGGCGTCAATAGTGTGGGGCTAAAGAGAAGAGGATTTAGCATTGAACGCATCAACCATATCTTAGACCTGTACCGCACGGTTTACAATAAAGGTATGAACACCTCGCAGGCCATTGAATTTATCGAAGAAGAAATGCCGGCCACCGACGAACGCGACGAGATCGTCACCTTTATTCGAGAAAGTACTCGCGGCATTATCAAACGCTTTACTAAAGGAGCCATCGATGACGATATCGCTGTCTGATACCGGTAAACGTTTTAACCGAGACTGGATCTTTCGTCATCTTAGCTATCAGTTTTTGTCGGGGTGCTCGTATGCCATTGTCGGGCCAAATGGATCGGGCAAGAGCACTTTACTACAGGCCATTAGTGGCGCCCTTCTGATTAACGAGGGTAGTATTCGATACCAAGAGAACGAAACGACCCTAGCCGACGAGCAGGTACATCGCGCGCTCTCTTATTGCGCCCCGTATCTGGAACTGATCGAAGAGATGACCGCTACCGAGCTACTCGATTTTCATCATCAATTTAAACCCTTGATGCCGGGCATCGATACGGGTACGGCCTTAGCGATGGTTGGTCTTACTGCTGCGCGAAACAAACAGATTCGTTATTTTTCTTCGGGCATGAAGCAACGCTTAAAACTGGCGCAAGCTTTTTTTTCAGCCACTCCCGTACTATTGCTCGATGAACCTTGTACCAATCTGGATCAAGAAGGTATTGCTCTTTATCAATCACTACTCGACCGCTATACGACCGACAGAATCATCATCATTAGCAGCAACGACCCCATAGAGTATGCGCATTGCAAATCTGTGATCGCTATCGACGATTTTAAAAATTGGTAAGCAGCGTTTACTACCGACTACTCGTCATCAATAAATTAAGATCGGTGTACTTAAGCTGAAAACGCTGGCTCAGGTGATAATTGGTAAGAGCGCCATTAAACAAGTAAAGCCCATTACGCAAGTGCGCACGACGCCACACTAATTTTTCGAAGCCGCCCTCTTCGCCGGCTTGCAAAAGCAGCGGCATCAGTACATTAGAAATAGCTTGCGAAGCCGTACGGGAAAACCCGGAAGGAATATTGGGAACACAATAATGAATAACGCCGTATTTGGTAAAGACCGGTTTTTCGTGTGACGTGATCTCTGAGGTCTCAAAACAACCACCACGGTCTACACTCACATCAATAATAACAGCACCGGGGCGCATGTTGCTGACCATTTCGTCGCTCACCACCATCGGTGTTCTTCCGGACGCCGAAGAGAGGGCCCCCACGGCCACTTCGCAGGTCTTTAATTGTTTGGCCAATAAGCGTGGCTCCATTACCGAGGTCCAGAGCCGTTGACCGATATTATTTTGCAGGCGCTTAAGTCGGTAGATATTATTATCGAAGATCTTAACAGA
>JBJTFT010000027.1:0-6808 GCA_046093525.1 Sphingomonadales bacterium
GCCGTGCTGTTGCGCACTGGCAAAAGACCCTATAAAAAGAAGGGAAAAAATGGTAAAAACGTAAGAGAAAATAGTGTTGGAGCGAATTGGCTGCATACCCTTCTTGAAAATTTTTTCACAGATAAGGGTCGGCCTGCTAAATATCGCCGGAAAATCACTCTAATAAAGCCCTTTAGGAACGAGCCTCGGCCAGGGCCGAAAACTGCATTTCGTAAAGGCGGGCGTAATGCCCTTTTTGTGCCAAAAGCTCTTGGTGGGTGCCCGATTCGATCAAGACACCATTTTCTAAAACAATGATTTTGTTTGCTTTACGTATAGTAGATAATCTATGTGCAATTACGATTGAGGTCCGATTGGCAATCAACTTGTCGATAGCCTGCTGAATGAGGCGCTCCGACTCGGTATCGACCGAAGAGGTGGCTTCGTCGAGCACTAATATAGATGGGTTATATAATAAGGCCCTGATAAAGGAGATCAACTGCCGTTGACCCAACGACAGGGTGGCCCCCCTTTCGCGCACATCAAAATCGTACCCGCCGGGCAAGCTCATAATAAAATCGTGCAGGTCTATCATCTTGGCCGCTTCTTCTACTTGGTCGCGGGTAATCCGTGGGTTTCTCAGCGTAATATTATCTAGCACCGATCCGGAAAACAAGAAAACATCTTGCAAAACAACGCCAACCTGCGAACGTAGCGTCTCTACGTCGTAATCGACTACCGGTACATCATCGATCCGAATCTGTCCTGACTGCACTTCGTACAGCCGGGTCAGTAAACTAATGATGGTGCTCTTACCACTGCCGGTATGCCCAACTATGGCGATGGTATCGCCGGGAGCTGCGTTAAAAGAAAGGTCCCTTAATACGGGGGTGCCCGGTGTATATTCGAACATGACCCGATCGAATTCGATCTTACCCTGCAAGAGTGAGGGCTTGTGCGCATCCACGCCACTCAATGGTAATACATCGGGGTTGTCTAGCACTTTAAATACCCTTTCACTGGCAATCACGCCCATTTGCAAAACATTGAACTTATCGGCAATGACCCGAAGTGGTCTAAATAATAAATTCAGACAAAGAATAAAAGCGATCACCGTGCCCTGCTGGCTTTGTTGCAATGCCAAGGCCTCTTTTGACGTGTACCACACGACTAATCCGATCGAGAGCGCCAGCACGATCTCTACCACCGGAAAAAAAACGGAGTACGCAAAGATGGCTTTGATGTTGGCATTTCGGTGATGACGGTTGATGCCTTTGAATTTTTCGAACTCGTGTGGCTCGGCCGCAAAGGCCTGCACGATACTCATACCGGTTAAATGCTCTTGAACAAATGCATTTAGATCGGCCACGGCATTGCGAACCGCCTGAAAGGAACGATTGATACTTTCCTTAAAAAAATAGGTGGCCACAATGATGACCGGAAAAGGGATCAGCGCGATCAACGTCAACTGCCAGTCGGTCCATAGCATATACCCCAGCACGCAGCCGATCGAAAGCAAATCGGCAATGATGGGAACCAGCCCTTCCGCAAAAATATCATTGACCGATTCAATATCATTGATGGTACGAGTGGTAAGCGTGCCGATCGGGGTCTTATCGTATTGACGCACATTCAAGCGCAAAATCTTGTTGAACGTTTCCATGCGCAGATCCATTACCACCGATTGCCCCAGCAGAGAGGTTTGATACGAAAACCCGAATCGGATCAGTGTCTCTACAAAAATGATGGCCACCTGTATCATGGTGATCTGAACCAACAGACGAGGTAATTGCCCAATGATATACTCATTGACCGTAAGCTGCACCAAAAAGGGTCGCACCGGGGTGATCAGCGCCAGCAAAATAGCCAACACCACCGAAAACCAAAATTGTTGTCGGTACGGACGGGCATAGCCAAAGACCCTGCGTAATAATTGCCAATCAAAAAAAGTTTTAGTTCGTTCCAACGTTTCAATTACTGCCCGTACCGGTAGCCTTGGTGTACGCTTTTATAAATAGGGCGCCCAAATTTTTATGAGGGGGCACGTAATCCTCAAAGATCTTATCGGTGACCATGCTATCGAGTTCTCTCCAAAAGCCGATCCATTCTATATCGGCTCCGTTGCGCAGCTTTTCCATCAACAGCCGTAAAAAAGGATTATTGACAGGAGCGTCCGCGATTTGTTTGGTGCCGATGATATGGGCATCGGGTGCTTTTTGTAAAATATCGTGTATCATGTTATACCCGCCACAAGAACCCATAAAAACGATCTTAGAGGCCGGCGACATCTGGGCAATGGTGTAGGGGGCATTGTAGCTGTGTCCGCGATTGATCGTAACACGAGGCACTAAGCCCTGCTGCGCAAGAAACAGATTTAACTCTTCTTGTGCCTTAGCATCTTCGTTGGCCTCTTCGGGCAAGGGGCGGTTCATGTAAAGACTTACTTTTTTACCACGAGCCGAGTGAACGGCTACCCAATATTTGCTCGACTGATCGATCTTCCAGTTTTGACCACTGAACATATTGACCAATCCCGGAAATACACCGATGCCGTCCTTATCACCATAAATAAATAATTGCACCACTACCCTGCCACTGTCATTGCCCAAGTCTCTAAAGGGCACTTGATACACCGGAGGAATCCCCAGCTCTTTGGTCAGATCGACCTTACGAGCCGTATCGGCAGACCAAAATAAGTTTTGCAAAATGCGATAGATAATGATGCCTTTGGAGCTCTGTTTGGCTGTCGCCTCGCGATAATTTTGCTCGATATTCTCAAGCATACGGCGCGCTACCGGTTGCAAGGTCTCGGCGATGCTGGCGTACGAGTCGGCCACATCGGCCCCATCTTCGAGCCCTTCGGTTCTTTCCAGATTTTTTACAAAGGCCTTCATAAGAATATTGGCAGGGTCTTCTTTGCCGGGAGCCGCCTTGGCGAACGAAGCCAAGAACTGATCGAGCGTATTAAAGGCCGCAGCCATCTTGATAAACTTGCGGTACTTATCGAAACGAACCAGCATAAGTAGCGAATCGCCACGACCGTTGATCTTACTCATCATCAGTGGATAGACTCCGCGCACAAAGCTCGACGTGTAGATACTTCCGTCCGACGAAACCGCCAGGTAATAAAGTTCGGCCGCGGTTAAGGGCTGTATAATTCGAAAACGAAGGGCAAGATCCTTTTCGCTGTGCAATCCATTGATAACAGCGACAAAATTGGCACGGGCCTTGTCTTCGAGTCGTCTGCTAAGCGCTCGGTATTCGAGTGCGGTATCTCCCTGTAAGGCTCGATCGACATAATCCATTTGGGTAGCCACCAGTAAGCGGTAATAGGCCAGTGTATCTTCTTTTATCTGATCGATCTGCTCGACCGTTACACGCCCTCTCAAAATATTATCCACGAAAGGAAAATACTGCTGTCCGCTGCGACTACCGGCCATTTGTGCCACCAACGCTACAAAAGGATCGTCTTTTATAGAGCGAATACGCTGCCCTAGTCGGTCGGCGGCGGCCGCATAATCATAAAATTGACGAGGGTAGCTACGGGCGGCTACTTTAAGAAGGCTGTCAGCAAAACTAACATGGGGATATTGCTGCAGTGTAATAAAGATCTTATCCGGAAAAAGCGCACAATACTTTAAGAGCAGATTCTCTTTGGCAGCACCATAGCCATGGTTGCTCTCAAAAATGCGCGCTGCCAATAAGGTGTTACCCGCATCGTAGGGAAGGGCTACAATTAGGGGAGCAATGCTTTCTCCGCGCAGATCGGTCTTAAAACAAAGCTCATAATTAGCAATTATAAGCGGGAGATAGGCCGGATTGACCCCTTGCCCACGCGACTGGCCAAGTTGCTCCCTAAAATACCCCAGAAGCGATTGTAACCCGTAGAGATAATTTACTTTTAACCGATGATCGAGCGTAGCATCGGTCTCGATCTGATAACGGATACGGTTGACCTCGTGGAGTAGCGAATACGTGATGGACTCATTGAGCGCTGCATCTGCGCTGGGAGCAAAAAGACTATCGGCCCGACCATCGGCCTTACAGATGGCACGCTGCTCGGCTGCGATCTGCTCGTGATTGAGCTCCCGTCTGAATTCTGGGCGATACCCTTGTGGAAATACAAAGGGTTCCCGCACGGTCGAACCTTGGGCAAAGACCGGACAAGCGCGGCACACGAATATTAAAATTGCCCATATGAGCAGCTGATAACGACCCTTGTTCATGACCTCACAAAGTTAACGAACACCCGGCCAATGGCCGGGACTGTCGGCTTTAAATATTAAGTTATTATTAACTCTGCGCAGACCTCAATTAGCACGGCTTGAGCAGGAATAAATAGTAAGTAGATTTGCTAAAATTCCTCGTATGGATCAACCGGCCCGTAAAGTACTGATCGCTGACGACGAGCCCGATATCAGAGAATTTCTTCAGTACAACTTGAGTGCCGAAGGATACGAGGTGTTCACAGCCAAAGATGGCGACGAGACGCTCGATAAAGCAAAACGCATACTACCCGACCTCATCGTGCTCGATGTAATGATGCCCAAAAAAAGCGGGGTCGAAGTATGCCAACTGCTCCGCTCACAAAGCATGTTTAAGGATACTATCATCTTAATGCTTACGGCCCTCAACGATGATGGCTCTCACGTAAAAGGGCTCGAGACCGGGGCCGATGATTATATTGGTAAACCCATCAGTCCTAAAGTATTGGTGTCGCGCATCAATGCACTGTTTAGAAGACTTAGCAAACCCAAGGCCGGTGTGCTGACCATGGATTCTATTAGCATTGACCCCGAGCAATATGTAGTGACAGTAGAGGGAAAAGAGATCTCATTGGCCAAAAAGGAATTTGAATTGCTTTACTTGCTGGCGCATCGTCCGGGAAGGGTCTTTTTGCGTAACGAAATTCTCAACCAGGTCTGGGGTAACGAAGTGATCGTTGGCGACCGTACCATTGATGTACACATTCGCAAGATTCGCCAAAAATTGGGCATCGACTGCATTACTACCGTTAAAGGTGTTGGGTACAAATTTGAACCCTAAGCACCACCCTGACTATCTTTGCTACGGCGTAGCCCGCCATTTAATCGCATGCCCCTCTCTCGTCCTACCATTTCGCCCCGACAAATTGCACTGCTCACAGCACTGATACTGGCACTGCCGGAAAGTATTTTTTTATGGTGGTGGAAGGCCGACTGGCAATGGGCGCTATTGTCCTTTGCCATCATTTTTGGCTTCAGCTATTGGATTATTGCAACACTACTCGAAGAGTTCATCAACCGCAAGATCAAACTCATCTATAAATTCATTCACAAGACCAAGGCCACCAAGAAAGAAGAGACCTATTATAGATACGTGCTGCCGGCCAAAACGATCGAAGAAGTAAGCCAAGACGTAGAGGATTGGGCTAATGAGAACGAAAAAGAGATGCAGTTGCTGCGCCAAAACGAACAGTTTCGCCGAGAATTTTTGCAAAACCTCTCCCACGAATTTCGTACGCCCATCTTCGCCATTCAGGGCTATGTAGAGACCTTATTAGATGGGGCCATCAGCGATCCACAGGTCAACCGCCGCTACCTCGAAAATGCATCCCGAAATATAGACCGGCTTACTAATCTGCTAGCCGATCTTGATCAAATTTCGAAACTAGAACGCGGAGAGTTAGTATTGGTGCGCCAGCCCTTTATTATTCAAGAACTGGTCAAAGAGGTTTTTGAAAGCCTTGCCGGTAAGGCAGACAAGCAACACATTCACTGCCAGATTAAAAAAGGATGTGAATCGCCTCTATCCGTAAATGCCGATAAAGAAAAGATCAGACAAGTACTATTGAACCTGGTAGAGAATGCCATCAAATACGGAAAGACCAATGGCACGGTTACGGCCAGTATGTATCGCACCGACGGACAACACGTATTGGTAGAAATTACAGACGATGGCATGGGCATTGCCGAAAAAGAAGTGGGTCGTGTCTTTGAACGATTTTACCGCACCGAAGACGGCCGCACCCGCGATAGTAAAGGATCGGGACTAGGACTGGCCATCTGTAAACATATTATTGAAGCACATGGGGAGACCATTCATGTGCGAAGCACCGAACAGGTAGGAACAACGATTGGCTTTACCCTATCTACCAAATAGCAAATGCAGGTTTACTTACCGCCTGCCAGTCCATGTAAATACTGGTAGATCTTGATCTGTGAACGAACAGGTCTTTTACCCATCCCCTTAACATACGCATTAGGTAACATATCTTCTAATAAACGCGCCTTTACATTATCAGCCAGTTGAATCGCCAGGATCTCTTTTAACTCTTTTCGAATATCCGATTGATGGATCTCTACGGCCGCTTCTATGCGGTGATCTATATTGCGTACCATCCAATCGGCAGAAGAAATAAAGATCTTTTCTTTACCCCCATGGTTAAAGATCATCACACGCGCATGCTCCAGATACTCATCCACAATGCTGATAGCATACGGACGAATTCCCTTTTTGGAGAGCGGAAAGTGTGGACAATAAATACCTCTGACAATTAAGTTGATTACGACGCCGGCCGCAGACGCCTTGTTCAATAACCGAATGAGTTCAATATCACTTAGCGAATTGACCTTAAGTGTAAGAGAGCCTTTCTTGCCGGCCTTGGCCTGTTTGATCTCGAACTCGAGTAACGCTACCAACTTTTTTCGCATCGAAACGGGTGCCAGCAATAACGTACGACATTTTTTAAGGGGCATCATTCCCCTTCTCCAGTTAGATAAATACTCAAACACACGGGCTGCGTCGCTCATAATAGAAGAGGACGCCGTCAATAAGCAATGATCGGCAT
>JBJTFT010000028.1:0-2888 GCA_046093525.1 Sphingomonadales bacterium
TCCCTGGCGTTGTACAAACTCCTTTAACTGTGTGCGTGCTTGGCGGATTTGTTTGATGGCCTTCATGGTTTCGTTGAAGGTGCCTTGCACTTGTTGTAAAAAGGCAAACTGGGCATCGTAGTCTGCTTGCGAACAGCGATAATTAGGGTCTGCCAACAATTGAATGGGAATGCGAACCGAATCGTTATCGACGGTTACAACTGCATAATAATTTCCGGGCGGGGCCGTGATCGTACCAGGTACCCCGTTCCATAAAATTAGATCGTCCACTTTTTCAGCACCCGGATATTGAAGGTCCCAACCAAAGCGATTGTGACCCTTGTTCAGTTTTACGGGGTTGGTTTTTGATTCGGTCGTGCTGCGTGAAATCTCTTTTCCGCCGGCCTCATAGAACGCAACTGATGCTTTGCTAGAATCAGATACGCTGCTGCAATAAAAATCAATAACCGCGCCTTTAGGTGGGTTAGCGGCCGCATTGACAGGTAAAGAGATGGCTCCGCCCCAGCGATTTTGAACAGGGGCTACCCGATAAGTAGTATTCGGTGTATATACATGCAGTTTTTTATTGGCGATCTTATTGTCGTGTTGCTGCACCATCGATAAGTCGTCGATGATCCAAACCGAGCGTCCCTGGGTGGCTACGATCAGGTCGTTGTTTTTAATCGTGAGGTCGGTGATCGGTGTGATAGGAAGATTCTGCTGAAACCGTTGCCAGTTGGCGCCGTCATCAAAACTAATATACATGCCGAATTCGGTTCCCGCATACAATAAGCCCTGTCTTTTTAGATCGGCTCGCGCCACTCGGGTAAAATGCATTTTGTCGATGCCGTTGGTGATGAGTTTCCAGGTCTTGCCATAATCTTCGGTCTTATAGATATACGGGGTGTAATCGTCCAGCTTATACCGTGTTCCGGTAATATAAGCGGCTCCTTTTTTAAACGGATCCATTTCGATGGCATTCCACATTACTAAAGAGGGGGCGTTGGTGGGAGTTACATTATTCCAGTTCTTTCCGCCATCGCGGCTCAAGTAGACAAGCCCGTCATCGCTGCCGGTCCAAATATGATCTTTTTCTAATGGGCTTTCGGTAGCCGTAAAAATGGTGCAGTAATATTCCACCGATGTGTTGTCTTTGGTAATAGGGCCGCCACTTGAAATTTGTTTGGCCTTATCGTTGGTGGTTAGATCGGGAGAAAGTTGTGTCCAACTGGCGCCTTCGTTCTCGGTAGCAAAGAGGGCGTTACCTGCACAATATAATTTCTTGGGATTATGGGGAGAGAAAAAAATTGGAAAGTTCCACTGAAAACGATACTTAAGACCATCGGCGCCAGCGCCCATTGGATTATCGGGCCATACGGTAATGGCTCGGTTTTCTCCGGTGGTGTGATCGTAACGAGAAAGATAGCCGCCGTAGTTTCCTCCATATACTATGTTGGGGTTAGTAGGATCTGCTACTACATAACCACTCTCCGAGCCGGCAGTGGATTCCCAATCTTGTTCACCGATATACGCGCCGTAGGTAGAGGAGCGAATTCGAAGGGTAGAGTTGTCTTGTTGGGCTACCAATACCCGATACGGAAAGGCGTTATCGGTACTTACACGATAAAGTTGAGCGGTGGGTTGATTCATGTAGGTGCTCCACGTGTTTCCTTCATCAAAACTTACTTGTGCTCCTCCGTCATCTGCCACGATCATTCTTTTGCCGTCTTCGGGATCAATCCACAGATCGTGATGATCACCATGTGGGGTTCTTACCGACTGAAAGGTCTTGCCTCCGTCGCGGCTTTTCATAAAATTCACATTGGGGCAATAAACAATGTTCTCGTTCTTGGGGTCTACAAAAACCTTTGTGTAATACCAGGCGCGCTGGCGAATATTGTTATCGTTGCTTTGCAGCGACCAGCTTTGTCCGCCGTCGGCACTCACAAAAAGTCCTCCTTTTTCGTTTTCTAAAATGGCATACACCTTGTCGGTATTAGAGGGGGCTACCGCAACACCCACAATACCCCAAATCCCTTTGGGCAATCCTTTTGCTGTTGTAAGGTTAGTCCATGTGTCGCCCCCGTCGGTGCTCTTCCATAGGCCGCTTCCTTCTCCGCCGCTTTCTAGACTGTGGGGGGTCCGAATCACTCGCCAAGTACCGGCATAAAAAACAGATGGGTTTCCGGGCTCCATTACCAAATCGCTGCAGCCCGTTTGCTCATTTACGTACAATGTTCTTTTCCATGTTTGTCCACCATCGGTGGTCTTATAGACCCCTCGCTCTGAGTTGGGACCAAACAAGTGTCCCATAACACCGACCCACACCGTCTGCGGATCGGTAGGGTGAATGATGATATTGGTAATATGTCTTCCGTCGTTAAGTCCGATATTCTTCCATGTTTTGCCCGCGTCGGTGCTTTTCCACATACCGCCCAGTCCTTCGGAAACATTTCCGCGCATGGTGTTCTCTCCCTCACCCACATAAACAATGTTTTCGTTCGAGGGTGCGACCTCTACCGCGCCGATCGTTCCTCCAAAAAAATTGTCGCTTATGTTTTTCCAGCTTGCTCCCGCGTCGGTGCTTTTCCAGACGCCACCGCCGGTTGCGCCAAAGTAAAACGTGTTGCGGTTTTTATAGCTGGCAGTTACAGCAGCGCTTCGCCCACCCCTGAATGGGCCTATCAGTCGATATTGCACTGCATTTAGCAGCGAGCTGTTGGGGCGCTCGGGCCCCGAGGGGGTGGTTGGTTTTTTAGGTTGTGAAAGCGCAGCGTGTGCACACACGAACGCAACAAAAAGAATACTGGTTTTTCTCATAAAACGGAAATTAAAAAATAGTTGTAGAAAATAAGGATACTCGCCCAGCTTGGCCTTGCATGCAGTGTTACCCTCTTTGGCTCCTTTTT
>JBJTFT010000029.1:0-3488 GCA_046093525.1 Sphingomonadales bacterium
GTATCGGGGTAAGTAAAATGCACACGATCGAAAGTAAAGCCTCCATTTAGTGAAGGCGAGACGGCTTCGTTGGCATCGGTAACGGCCGGGCGCACCGATCAGAACTCGTTGATGCGTTGCTGCGATGCCGCGGCACGTTGCACCATACTAGCGGTAAGACCAATGGCACTTACCGGAAACGTGAGCATGTTGATGTACATCACGAACTCCACGATGGTACTGAGACCGATCGAATGAGATCCTGCTATATAATACAATCCCCCGATCATAATGGTCAGTAAGGTGCTGAGCCCTATCAATAAGCTGATCGAAGGAAAATAAAGGGACTCCACTTTGACCAATCCCAATACTTCTTTTTTGTAGCGTCCGGCGATCTGTCGAAAAAAACCCGATAACGCCTGCTCTTGTGCAAAAGCCTTGACCACACGTATACCCGAATACGTTTCTTGGGCATGCGTGGTAAGGTCAGATAACGTCTCTTGAATACGCTCGCTACGACGGTGGATCAAATTATTGATATAGTAAATGGCAACGGCCAGAGCTGGTAGCGGTAGCAACACATAAATGGTGAGCTCCACATTTCTCCGGAACATAAAATATAAACTCAACGAGATCACCGAGACCAAGTTGGCCATGTACATGATAGCAGGACCGGTAAACATTCTTACCCGACTCACATCTTCGGTTATACGATTCATCAGGTCGCCGGTGCGCTGTTCCCGAAAAAAAGCGGCATCGAGCGATTGATAGTGCGAAAAGATCTGGTTCTTTTGTTCGTACTCTATGTAACGACTCATAACGATGAGCGTCTGCCGCATCATAAATAAAAAAACACCTCGCAGCAGGGCCAGCAACAAGATTACCGCTCCACAAAGTGCAACTACCGTAGATACATCGGTACCCCATTGTTGTATCCAATGAATAAAAAGCTTGACCAAACGGTCGTAAGAGGCATAAGCGACAGGCGACTGATAGCCCTCCAACGTTAAGGCCCGCTGAACATGGTCAATGATAAAACCGGTAACCTGGGGGGAGAGTACGTTAAAATAGTTCGAAAGAAGTACAAAACCGAAGCCCGCCGCCAGCCGTAGCCGGTACTTCCAGAAAAATGGGGCCAATGAATATAATTCACGCATAAACAGAGACGTAAAGTTAGCTTTTATCGCGCGGGATTTGGGCTGAAAAGATCATTGACGTACATTTGCGCCGGAGAGATGGCAGAGCGGTCGATTGCGGCGGTCTTGAAAACCGTTGACTGTAACAGGTCCGGGGGTTCGAATCCCTCTCTCTCCGCATAAAAGAATTGATGCCCCCGCTAGGGGCATTTTTCATTAGGAGAGCGTGGAATGCTTGCATTCCAAAGCGAGCATAATGAAAAATGAAAAGGGGCGAAGCCCCTCATCAATTCTTTTATACGGACCCCACCCCGATGTCCGAGCGAAGCGAGGACAATCCCTCGCGAAGCCCCTCATCAATTCTTTTATACGGACCCCACCCCGATGTCCGAGCGAAACGAGGACAATCCGCTAGTTCCCACCGACCATCGCCTCGCGATAGCCATCGGCAAGTTGACTAAGCTTAAATACGATCTTTTTCTTGATAGCGATCGTCTGCTCAATGCGCGCCTTGATCACATCGTGTGTGGAGATCGGAAAATAAATAGTGGTAATACCAGACTTGGTCTCAACGGCATAAGGGATCTTTTCGGCAGCTCCGTAAAAGCAGAGCACATAACCCGTTTTTCCACCGGTCAGCACCAGCGGGTAAGCCACACGGAGCGAATGCTCGTAACTACCATAGGTACCATCGGCCATATTAGAAACTTTAAAAGAAGCTGTACCCAGCCCGATCACCTCGATCATTTCGATGTTGTCCACACCACTGCGCACCGCCTTAAAGACCAAATTATCTCGCTGGGCCGTTTTCTCCATCCGCACATCTTCGGCAGCGGGTTGCGATGTCTGAGACCAAACAGAAGTACTGCAAATGAGCAAACAACTAAAAAGAAAAATGATTGACTTCATAAAAAGGGTTGTATTTAATGAATAAAAATAAGTCAAATAGAAACATAAATTCAATCCAGGTGCCCGACGCGGTAAACCGGATGCTAATTTTAATGTTATAGAGTAAGATGAAACAATTTATACGTTCCCGGAGTAGCAAAATTTTGCCGCTGTTCGTCTTTTTGGCTGGCCTGTTGCCAGCCTGCGGACAGCCTACCCCCAAAAAAAATAAACCAGCCATGACCACCCCTGCCTTTTCCGGAAAAACAGATACGGCCACCTTTGCCAACGGATGTTTCTGGTGTACCGAAGCGATCTTCGAAGAGTTGGGCGGTGTAATCAGCGCTGTTTCGGGCTATACCGGTGGTAGTGCTAAAAACCCCACCTACAAAGAAGTTTGCTCCGGCTCAACAGGACATGCCGAGTGTATTCAGATCACCTACGATCCGCAACGGATCAGCTTCGATCAACTACTGGAGGTCTTTTGGAAAACGCATGACCCCACCACCCTCAACCGACAGGGCAATGATGTGGGCACCCAATACAGAAGTGGCATTTTTTATCATAACGAAGAGCAGCGACAAAAAGCGGAATCGTATAAGATCGCCTTGGAAAGCTCCGGTGCCTGGAACGATCCGATCGTAACTGAAATTACCCCTTTCACGGTTTTTTATCCAGCCGAGGATTATCACCAGCAGTACATGGAATTGAACGGAAACAGTAACCCCTACTGCCAGTTCGTTATTCAACCCAAGCTCGATAAATTCAGAAAGGTATTCGCCGACAGAATCAGAAAAACCGATCAGTAGTACCAAAAATTAATCACACTCTGATATCTGACCAAGGCGGGGTATATTAGCATAGAATTGGTTCAACAATGCATACCCTTACCCTGAGAGCACTCCGCTGCCCTTTACTACTGTTACTCCTAGTGTATGGCGCCTATAGCCCGAGCGCGCAACCCCTGCAACGCAAACCTACTTACACCATAGACGATACGCTGCGTGGATCCCTAAATCCGGAGCGCAGTTGGTGGAATGTGCAACACTATGCCCTTTCGGTAGTACCTGATTTTGCTACAAGAACGATCAGCGGCACCAACATCATTCGTTTCAACAGCACGAATGCCAAAGCCAAACCGGTGATGCAGATCGACCTGCAATCGCCCATGAAGATAGACAGCGTACTATATGAAGGACGCCGAGTCGTTTGCGAAAAAAGAGGCAAAGACAGCTGGCTGGTGCAATTGGGTACGCGGTCAGCAGCCAAGAAAAAAATTGAACAGGCAATAACCATTCACTTTAGTGGTACACCCCGTGTCGCTAAGAACCCCCCGTGGGACGGAGGCTGGATCTTTACAAAAGATAAAGAAGGCCGACCCTGGATGACAGTCGCCTGCCAAGGACTAGGCGCCAGTGTATGGTACCCCTGTAAAGACCATCAAAGTGATGAACCGGACCTTGGTGCAACCCTTTCCATAACAGT
>JBJTFT010000030.1:0-7059 GCA_046093525.1 Sphingomonadales bacterium
CTGAATCTTGGCAGCCTCCAACAACTGAACGGCAGCAGGAGGTGTCTTGATGATGAAATCAAAACTCTTGTCAGAATAAACGGTAATGAGTACGGGGAGAACTTTCCCTTGTTTGTCCTGCGTTCTAGCATTGAATTGCTTGCAGAACTCCATAATGTTGATACCCTTGGAACCCAGTGCAGGTCCAATGGGAGGTGCGGGGTTGGCCTGGCCACCCTTGCACTGCAGCTTCACGAAGCCGGATACTTCTTTTGCCATGTCTTTAGATTTATTGGTTCAAGCGTACTGCCTGGGGCAGCACTCCCAAATTCCTCGTAAAAAAGAACTAATTGGGGCGGCAAAGCTAACGGAAAAAGTTGGTTTGGCAATGGTTGGGGGCTAATTTTTTACCCCTCCCCTACTTTATTGACCGTCTGCGACTTATAAAAAGTAAAGCCCCCGCTCGGGGCGGAGGCTTTTAGTGTTCGTTGCGGGAGCGGCCCGGCATCTTGTGCCCAGGCCGACGGCGCAATTTTTTTAGCTCAACTTTTCGACCTGCATGTAACTGAGCTCCACAGGGGTGGCCCTTCCGAATATCTTAACGGTGACCTTGAGTTTTTTCTTTTCGTCGTTCACCTCTTCGATAATGCCATTGAAGTCGTTGAAAGGTCCTTCGATGATCTTGATGGTCTCGCCTACGATGTAGGGCTCGATCATGCTCATACCACCGGCCTCGCTCATCTCATCCATCTTACCGAGCATCTTATTGACCTCGGCCTTGCGCAGCGCGATCGGATTTTCCTTACCTAAGAAATGAATTACATTGGTCGTGTTCTTGATGATATCGCGCAGGTCATCGCTCAGCTTTCCTTCTTTGATCTCGATCATCACATAGCCGGGATAATAGTTACGCTCACGCATTACTTTTTTACCGCTGGCCACCTTATACACTTTTTCAACAGGCAAGAAAACTTGCTTGACGATCTCGCTCCAGCCGCCACGAGAAATCTCTTTGTCGAGATACTCCTTTACCTTTTTTTCTTTGCCACTGATGACGCGCAGCACATACCATTTGGTATCTGCCTGCGGGCTGAGGCTTTCTGTTGTTGTACTCACCGCTTCCATCAGAATAATTGTTTGTAGATGAACTGAAGTCCGTTACCGGTCGCAAAATCCATGAGCAACACGATAAAGGTGATGACCAGTGTGGCTACCAGCACGATCATGGTAGATTGCTGCAGCTGTAACCAAGCGGGCCAGGTGACCTTTTCGGTCAGCTCTTGGTAGCTTTCTTTTAAATAAGTAGTGATCTTGTTCATACTTCTTGTTTTTGCACGGGCAGAGAGATTCGAACTCCCATCAACGGTTTTGGAGACCGCTATTCTGCCATTGAACTATGCCCGTAAGTATCAAAAGTCACCGGCTGTTCGGATTTCTCCTGACAACCAATGACTTTTGAGTTTACAAATATAAGCGATTACTTCAGGATTTCAGTCACCTGTCCGGCACCTACGGTGCGACCGCCTTCGCGGATAGCGAACTTGAGACCTTTTTCCATCGCAATGGGCTGAATCAATTTGACGGTCAGCGAGGTGTTATCACCAGGCATTACCATCTCGGTTCCTGCAGCCAATTCTACCTCTCCGGTCACGTCAGTGGTACGGAAATAGAACTGAGGACGATACTTGTTGAAGAATGGAGTGTGACGTCCACCTTCTTCTTTGCTCAGTACGTATACTTCTGCTTTGAACTCAGTGTGAGGCGTGATAGATCCGGGCTTAACGATTACCATACCACGACGGATCTGGTTTTTCTCGATACCACGGAGCAACAATCCGGCGTTGTCTCCGGCTTCTCCCTCATCGAGGAGCTTGCGGAACATCTCAACACCTGTTACGGTAGAGGTCAGCGGATCGGGGATCAGACCTACAATCTCAACAGGCTCACCCACTTTAATGCGACCACGCTCGATACGACCGGTTGCAACAGTACCACGACCGGTGATAGAGAATACGTCCTCAACAGACATCAGGAAGGCCTGATCTACGGGGCGGGGAGGCAGGGGAATGAAGCTGTCAACGGCAGCCATCAACTCTTCTACTTGCTTAACAGCGCTGGCTTCTCCTTCGAGGGCCTTAATGGCAGAACCCTTGATGATAGGCGTGTTGGCACCATCGAAACCGTAGAAGGTCAACAGATCGCGGATCTCCATTTCAACGAGATCAAGCAGCTCGGGGTCATCGACCAAGTCTACTTTGTTCATGAATACGACGATCTTGGGAACACCCACCTGGCGAGCCAGCAGGATGTGCTCTTTTGTTTGGGGCATAGGACCATCGGTAGCGGCTACCACCAGGATAGCGCCGTCCATTTGGGCAGCACCCGTGATCATATTTTTAACATAGTCAGCGTGACCGGGACAGTCTACGTGAGCATAGTGACGGTTTTCCGTTTGGTACTCAACGTGAGCTGTGTTGATGGTGATACCTCTTTCTTTTTCTTCGGGAGCGGCATCGATCTCATCGTATTTCTTAGCCTGCGCCATACCTTTTGAAGCCAAAATGGTAGTGATGGCAGCAGTAAGAGTAGTTTTACCATGGTCGATGTGGCCGATGGTACCTACGTTAACGTGGGGTTTGTCCCGCTTAAAGGTCTCTTTTGACATTGTTATCGGTTTTTAGGTTGTGTTGACAATTTATATTTACTCGTTCTGTTTTCTTTACCCTGAGCCGTTGATGAGAATTGAACTCACGACCTCTTCCTTACCAAGGAAGTGCTCTACCACTGAGCTACAACGGCTGAAATAGCTGGAGAGCCAACTTCCGAATACCCTGAGCGGGAGACCGGGCTCGAACCGGCCACCTGAAGCTTGGAAGGCTACCGCTCTACCAAATGAGCTACTCCCGCTTGTTGTTGATTCGCCTACGCGAATCGATTTATAAGAACTGCCACTTTCTGAACTTTCGACTTCTCTTTCGAAAGACAGAACCAGTGGGCAAGGATGGATTCGAACCACCGAACTCCGAAGAGGACAGATTTACAGTCTGTTGCCGTTGGCCACTTGGCTACTTGCCCGCCTTGAGCCACCTGCCAGAATCGAACTGGCGACCTACTGATTACAAATCAGTTGCTCTACCAGCTGAGCTAAGGTGGCTTACTTTTTTTAAGCCTTTGCTGGATGATTGGGCTTACCGAACCTGCCTTTCAAAAATCCAGACGATCCGGGCAATAAAGAACTACCCCAAAATTTGGGAAGGCAAAGGTAAGGGAAAATAAATATTGGAAAAATTTTAGAAAGAAAATTTACCGGTCTTTTCGGGCAAAAAAAAGACCTCGGTACGAGGTCGGTGCCGGCATCAGGGCAATTGCGTCTCTTTTTTTCGCTTTAGCTGGGTGACCAGCGCGTGATAGGCCCTCTCGAAAGATTGCTCAAAGGTCTTGCTGCAGGCTTTTACGAAGAGATCGCCTCGGGGAACGTGAACGCGGATCTCTACCACTTTGTCTTTGATGTGATGGGCCAGGTTGTCGAGTTTCAAGAATACATCGACATCTACGATGCGCTTACTGTAACCGGAGAGCTTGGCCACTTTTTTCTCTACGCGATCGAGCAGCGATCCATCGGCGTTAAAATGCACCGTCTGAATTTTTACATGCATATCACAGGATTTTAGGGTAAGAAAATCGAGCTGATTAGACGTATAAGGTACGACGCAATGCCGCCTGCTTCCAAATAGGGATGCCTAAATTTTGTTAATTCGCGCTGCTCACACTGCCTGCACCACCAGCTAGCCCTTGGGATGAGCCTTGCGGTGAACGGCCCTGAGTTTATCGATGGTATTGTGCGTATACACCTGCGTGGCGGCCAGGCTGCTATGCCCCAATAATTCCTTGACGGCATTGAGGTCGGCCCCATTGTTGAGCAAGTGGGTGGCAAAACTGTGGCGCAACACGTGGGGGCTTTTTTGCTGCACGGTAGTGGCCTCTCCCAAGGCCTTGTTGACCAGGGCCCAGGCATAGCGCGGGTACAATTTTTTTCCGGCCTCGGTAACCAGCAACCAATCCTGTTCGCTATCGAATCGCGTCTTTTTTTGCGCGCGGTAAGAGCCGATCAATTCGACCATCTCTTGGGTGAGCGGAAGAAGACGCTCCTTTTTTCCCTTACCCAATACTTTTAGCTGGGCCCGGGGCAGATCGATCTGATTTTCTCGTAACTGAATCAGTTCACTAAGGCGCATCCCCGTCGTGTAAAATAAGGAGACCAGCATCTTGGTGTTAAGCCCCTTCCAATCTTCGGCCGTGGTGGCCAGTAGCTGCCCCAACTGCAAGGCCTCCTCTTCTTTGATAAAGGCGGGCAGACGGCTTCCCATCTTGGGCGTGGTAACCTGTGTCATGGGAGAGGCATCGACCTGTCCGCTTTTTAGCAAGTACTTATAAAACGATTTGAGAGTCGAGATCTTTCGGACCAACGAACGGGCCGTTACGCCCTGGTCTTTGAGCGAGGCAAGCCAGCTTCTGATCATAACGGGCTTAACTTCATTGAGCCGTGAGACCCCAACTTGCTGTTGCAAATAGGCTTGCCAATCGGCAAGGTCTCGCTGGTAGGCCAACACGGTATGAGGAGAGTACCGCTTCTCGAATTTCAGATAGCTGCAAAAACTATCCGTGAGCGTTGCAATAGGGGCGGCGTCAGACATCACCCTAAAACTAAACAATCTTTAGCGGGCGCGACCATTGGCGAGCGTATCAAGTACAGGATTCAAAGAAAAAGCCGCAGTGGTGTACTGCGGCTTGAATATGGTGCGGGATGACTGATCGGATTAAACGTCGAACTTTCCGTTGGCAAGCTGTTGCTTGTAGATGGCCTTGAGAACCTCGCCTCTTCTTTTTACAGAAGGCTTTGTAAAGCTTTGACGCTCACGAAGTTGAAGAAGAACTTTTGACTTTTCGAACTTCTTTTTGTACTTCTTGAGTGCCTTGTCGATGTTCTCGCAATCTTTAGAATCGATGATGAGCATGTTGATACCTCTTTTGTTTGGAGGAGCAAAATTAGGGAAAACAGTTCACTCCAAAAAATCTATTGGAGCGATTTTCCTTTGAGGGCTCCGGCCACGGCCTGGTCCATGGCGCGTTCGGCATACGGGCGGCTGATCTCGTTGAGCGCCTCGACCTGCCGCTGAATCAGGTCTTTGTCTTCGAGGGTAAGAGAAAGTTGCAACGATTGCATGGCCTCGGCGGTTCGCAACAGTTCTTCTTGCGACAATAGCGAAGCGTTCTTAGCAATGAACTTCTCTGTTTGGCCCAGCAGTAACTCTCCTTCTGTTCTGGCCTCGGTCAGGGCCCTTTTCTTGATGTCATCACCGGCATGCGTGATGCTTTCGAGCAACATGCGTTCGACCTCGGCGTCGGTAAGTCCGTATTGGGGCGTTACCTCGATGCTCTGCTCTACTCCACTGCGAAGTTCCTTGGCACGTACGGTTAAGATGCCATCGGCATTGATAAGAAAACTGACCTCTACCTTAGGAAATCCGGCGGGCATACCGGGAATACCCTTAAGCGTAAACTCAGCAAGCTTGCGGTTGTCGGCCACCAGATCGCGTTCACCTTGAAACACCGAGATGCGCATACTGCCTTGCCCATCTTTTTGAGTGGTGTATTGTCTTGCGACCTTGTAGGGGATCTTAGTATTTCTGGGGATCAGCACATCCATCAATCCTCCCATGGTCTCGATGCCTAGCGAAAGAGGAGTGATGTCGAGCAATAACAATTCTTTGTTATTTCCGGCTAGTATATCGGCTTGCACGGCAGCACCCAGGGCAACGACCTCGTCGGGATGCAAGGTATCGTTGAGGGGCTTGCCAAAAAAAGTGGCGACCTGTTGCTTGACCAGCGGCACGCGGGTAGATCCGCCGACCATCACTACCTCGTCTATGTCCTTACTGGAGAGTCCCGCATCCTGCAGCGCTTTTTGACAGCATTGTAACGAACGGGCTACCAGTGGAGCAATAAGTTCGTTGAGCTTCGCTGTACTTAGCGAAAAAGATCGACCGGCAATGCTAACGGAGGCGCTTGACTCAGCTGACAATTTTCTTTTTACTTCTTCGGCACCCAATCGTAGCGAAGCGAATAAGGCCGCATTATTTTTGGCGACAACATGCTCTTCTTGCATGCCACTCAACCAGAAATCGACTATGGCCCGATCGAAATCATCGCCGCCTAAGTAGGTATCGCCATGGGTAGAGAGCACCTCGAATACGCCGTTGCTGATATGCAATAGCGAGATGTCGAATGTGCCGCCTCCGAGATCGTACACAGCGATGGTCTTTTGTTGCTGCGGGTCCGTACCTAACCCATACGCCAAGCTGGCGGCGGTGGGTTCGTTGATGATGCGCAGCACATCGAGTCCGGCCAGTTTGCCCGCATCGCGCGTGGCTTGCCGTTGTGCATCGTTAAAATAGGCCGGCACTGTAATGACCGCTTTGCTGACCGTTGTCTTGAGCATATGCTCGGCTCGGTTCTTTAATTCTTTTAAGATATACGACGATAGCTCTACGGGCGAGTAGAATCGATCGCCCATTTGTATCTTGACCAAGCTGTCTTGTTCTTCGTCGAGGATCTTATAGGCGTAGTGCTGTTGGTGATCTTTGATATCGTTGTAAGACTTTCCTAAGAGTCTTTTAACGGAAAAGATGGTTCGCTCCGGATGGGTACGTAAAAAAGGTCGGGCCTCTTCTCCTATCAACAATTCTCCGTGCTCTCCGAAATAAACCAACGAAGGCACCAAGGCAAGTCCATGTTGATCGCGAAGTACGATCGGGGTACGGCTATCCGGATGCAATACGGCGACCAAACTGTTGGTGGTACCCAGATCGATCCCAACGATCATCTCGGGTTGTTGCAAACTGCCGGTGGCTATGTTGATTCCGATCTTAGGCATGGGTAAACGCGCTGGTTGAACAGGGCGCAAATTTAACGCTTAATTACCGGAGTAGTTCGAATTGAAACGACCTTTTAAAGAGGTAACAAGACCACTTGCCCTTGGGCCAGCACATAGGCCCCTCCCCTTTTTTCGTAAGGATGCTG
>JBJTFT010000031.1:0-9384 GCA_046093525.1 Sphingomonadales bacterium
ACCTGCAATCGCCCATGAAGATAGACAGCGTACTATATGAAGGACGCCGAGTCGTTTGCGAAAAAAGAGGAAAAGACAGCTGGCTGGTGCAATTGGGTGCGCGCTCAGCAGCCAAGAAAAAAATTGAACAGGCAATAACCATTCACTTTAGTGGTACACCCCTTGTCGCTAAGAATCCTCCGTGGGACGGAGGCTGGATCTTTACAAAAGACAAAGAAGGCCGACCCTGGATGACAGTCGCCTGCCAAGGACTAGGCGCCAGTGTATGGTACCCTTGTAAAGACCATCAAAGTGATGAACCAGACCTTGGTGCAACCCTTTCCATAACAGTGCCCGATTCTCTTGTAGCAGTAGCCAACGGACGTTTGGTCGATCAACGCCTTACCCGAAATGGATGGCACACCTATGACTGGAAGGTGATCAACCCCATCAACAATTACAACCTGGTACCCTACATCGGCAAATATGTGCATTGGAACGATCGGTACGAGGGTATCGCTTCACAAAAACTTTCGCTCGATTACTGGGTACTGGATTATAATCTGGAAAAGGCCAAACTCTCCTTTGACAAGGACGTACCGCGCATGCTAAAAGCCTTCGAACATTGGTTTGGCCCCTACCCTTTTTACGAGGACGGTTATAAATTGGTCGAATCTTCGCACCTGGGCATGGAACATCAAAGTGCCATTGCCTATGGAAATGGCTTCAAGAATGGTTATCGGGGACGAGACCTGTCGGGTAGCGGCTGGGGAAAAGATTGGGATTATATCATCATTCACGAGAGCGGTCACGAATGGTTTGCCAACAATATTACCACTAACGATATTGCTGATATGTGGGTCCACGAGGGATTTACCATGTACTCGGAGGTACTCTTTATCGATTACCACTACGGAAAGAAAGCGGCTGATGAGTATTGCCGCGGGGTACGCAAGAACATTCGTAACGATAAACCGCTTATTGGGGATTATGGCGTCAATCAAGAAGGCAGCGGAGATATGTATAATAAAGGGGCCGGGCTATTGCACCATATCAGAGAGATGATCGGTAACGATTCTGTCTTTCGAAGTATGCTGATCGGTCTCAATACCGATTTTCGTCATCGCATGGTAGATTCCAAACAAGTGGAGGCCTACTTCTCACAAAAAGCACAACTCGACCTGTCGCTGGTCTTTGATCAATACCTGCGCAGTACCACCATCCCTGTACTGGAGTACCAGATTGACCAGGGAAAGATCAGGCTTCGGTTTCGCAACTGCATAGATAACTTTCAGATGCCGGTACGCTGGGGAAAGCGGCAATTGACCATCTCTACGCAATGGACCGAGACGACCATGAACAAAGACAGTGACCCCCAAGAGCTGGAAGGCAACTACTACTGGACCTTGCGCCGCATCGGTTGACCTTACAGATAGTATCTTTATAGCATGAGCGTGATCAGAAAGCAAAGCATTCTCTCTACCCTTGTCATCTATGCCGGATTTGCCATCGGTCTGCTCAACACCTACCTGTTTACCCGACAGGGGCTTTTTACCGAAGAAGAATTCGGTCTATACAACGCCTTTATTGCGATCGCTACCTTATTGGCTGCTGCCGGCAATCTGGGAGCCCCTTATTTCATCTATAAATTTTACCCTTACTATCGCGATCATCTTCGTGCAGACAAGAACGACCAGCTGACCGTCGCGATCTTATTGGGTACGCTTGGCTGTGCAGCCGCCATCATTGTCGGTTTCTACATAGAGCCGTTGGTGATAAAAAAATACGCGACCAATGCTCCACAGTTGGTCAACTATTATCACTGGACCTTTCTACTCGGGGCCGGTCTTTTGCTCTTTACCATTTTGGAGGCCTGGAACTGGCAGCAGCAACGCGCGGCTACGAGTCACTTTTTAAAAGAGGCGGGCTGGCGATTATTTATTCTACTGCTGATCGGCTGCTTTGCCACGGGCCTTATCAACAGCTACGACGTATTCATCAAACTTTTTGCCTTTAGCTTTCCGTTGATTGCCCTATTATTACTACTGATCTTGTTATATCGCAAGCAAGCCACACTGGCAAAACCGTTCAGCCGGGTAAGTCAGCGGCTCAGCCGATCGGCCACCCGCTACACCAGTTATACTTACTGCGGCACCCTGATCTTTACCATCGCTCAGGTATTTGACACTATCCTTATCGCCTCGGTATTAAGTAATGCAATGACCAAGGTAGCCGTCTATTCGCTGGCTCAAAATATGGCATCGCTGGTACAAGTACCGCAACGAGGAGTCATAGCGGCCGCCATGGGCCCCTTATCGACAGCGTGGAAACAAAAAGACATGACCACGATCACAAAAATCTATCAACGATCTTCTATCAACCAGCTGATCGTGGGTGCGGGGCTGCTGGTCTTACTCCTCATCAACTATACCGATGCCGTAGAGGCATTTCAATTAAAGTCGACCTATCTGCAAGCGTTTACCGTGCTGGTATTACTGGGGATGACCAAACTGATCGATATGGGAACGGGCGTCAATTCGCAGATCATCGTCACCTCTCCTAAATGGCGTTTTGAGTTTATCAGTGGCGTGCTCTTGCTGGTGGTTATGTTGCCGCTCAGCTATTGGCTCACCAAAAAAGAGGGGATCGTGGGCACTGCAATGGCCCAGCTGATCTCGATCGGTTGCTATAACCTGATTCGACTCTTTTTCTTGTGGAAGAAATTCAACCTTCAACCCTTCTCGCTACAATCGTTATACACGATCGGCCTGGCCGCAGGCGGATGGGCCCTTTGTCATTTTGTAGTGGGTCAATGGAGCGGGTGGGTGGCATTGATAACGCAAAGCCTACTCTTTGTGCTGGTCTACGCTGCCGGCGTTTACGTACTGCAACTTACCCCCGACATAAAGGAACTATTGGTCACCCTTCGAAAAAGAGGGGCCAGCCGATAACACACCAGTCGATCGAGCAACTTATTGCAGCGAGGGACCTGCAGGAATACGCCCTGCCGAAATAAAACGCTTTTGATAATAAGGGTCGGAGAGGTCACTGACCGTAACGCCATTGCTTACCGACGCATGGGCAAATTTTCCATTTCCCAGATAGATACCCACATGCGAAACGCCCCTTCCACGCGTAGCGTAAAAAAGCAGATCGCCGCTGGATAATGATTCTACGCTGGCAGGTACGCAAACTGCATGTTGCTGTCTGGACGTACGAGGTAATTTATAGCCGCAGCATCGATCCAACACTTGCATGGTAAAGGCCGAGCAATCGATCCCCGACCGGCTGCTGCCCCCCGAGCGGTAGGGAACCCCCATCCAGGGATCGATCTGTTCCAATAATCCGGAAGAGGGCAACAGCTCGACCTCCGTGTCGAGCAACACAGCGTACTTGAGTTGAATAGCCGTAGCCGTCTCGATCTGTGATGCGCTATAACTTACCGGAGCCGATCGCACCTGCACGGTCTGGCTGACAGCTGGCGCAACGGTCGAAGTACGAGTTGGTCGCATGGGCTTACGCACGAATCCATCATCAGAAACAGGTTTGTCGACGACCAGGGAAGGCAGAAATTGCGGCCCGGCGGCTGGGGCAGGCGCTGAAACCAAGGGCTTGTTGCGCACTGAAAAATGGGAGAGAAAGGAACAGCCACTCAGCATGAAAATGACAAGGATGAGAAAAATTTTATATAGGAAAAACCAGGGCCTCAACGGTGTATATCGCAATTTTGCAAAGGTAGCTATTTTGCCTATTATTGACCTTCTATGACGTTCTCTCACCTGCATGTTCATACCCAGTTTTCGTTGCTGGATGGTGCCGCCTCTATACCCGCTCTTTACAACAAAGCCATCGCGGATGGCATGCCCGGGCTGGCCATCAGCGATCATGGAAACATGTTCGGCGTATTCGAGTTCGTGGCAGAGGCCTACCGGAATAAAGACGAGAACGGAAAGCTAAAGGTAAAGCCCATTGTGGGATGCGAATTTTACCTGACGGAAAACCGCCACCAAAAAACATTTACCAAAGATCAAAAGGACAAACGCCATCACCAGATCTTGCTGGCCAAGAACGAAAAGGGCTATCACAACCTGGTCAAGCTAACCTCGCTGGGGTATGTGGAGGGTATGTACAGCAAATATCCCCGCATCGATAAAGAGTTGATCGTAAAGTATGCCGAGGGTCTGATCGCTACTACCTGCTGCCTGGGCGCCTCCATTCCCCAAGCGATCTTAAAGAAAGGAGAAGCGGAGGCCGAAAATGAATTTCGCTGGTGGCTCAATATTTTTCAACAAGACTTTTACGTAGAGTTGCAACGCCATGGATTGCCCGAACAAGACAAGGTCAACGAAGTCCTCATCAAATGGGCACGGCAGTACCAGGTAAAGATCATCGCCAGTAACGACAGTCATTATGTAGATCAGGACGACTTTAATGCACATGATATCTTGCTTTGCATCAACACCGGCGAAAAGCAATCGACCCCTGCGCTGCGAGATATCGCGGACGACGACGTAAACGTCCGCAATAAACGGTTTGCCTTTCCGAACGATCAGTTCTTTTTTAAAACCGCTGCGCAGATGCGAAAGGCCTTCGCCGATCTGCCGGAGGCCATCGACAACACCAATGAGATCGTCGAAAAAGTCGAACCGGTGAATTTGA
Source organism: Sphingomonadales bacterium (assembly GCA_046093525.1). Lineage (GTDB taxonomy): Bacteria > Bacteroidota > Bacteroidia > Chitinophagales > Chitinophagaceae > JJ008. Next base: position 4,639 of record JBJTFT010000031.1, read on the forward strand.
CGCGCGATATTTTGCTACCCAATTTCCCCGTAGCCAAACGATTTCAGGTACATAGCAAAGAGGAGACCATCGGCAAGTACAAAGTGTCTGCCGAGTCTCAAAATCAATGGGAATACCTGCGCCATCTTACCTACGAAGGAGCAGCGAACAGATACCAGACCCTTACGGACGAGATCAGGGAAAGGATCGAATTCGAATTATTCACCATTAAGATGATGGGCTTTGCCGGCTACTTTTTGATCGTGAGCGATTTTATTCGAGCCGGTCGCGAGAAAGGTGTATTTATCGGACCCGGCCGTGGCTCTGCGGCAGGATCGGTAGTGGCCTTTTGTATAGGCATCACCAACATAGACCCCATCAAGTACAATTTACTTTTTGAACGCTTCTTGAATCCCGATCGTAAATCGATGCCCGATATCGATACCGACTTTGATGATGAGGGTCGACAAAAGGTCATCGACTATGTGGTTGAAAAATATGGAAAGAACCAGGTAGCCCAGATCATTACCTATGGTACCATGGCCGCCAAGATGAGCATAAAAGATGTGGCTCGTGTTATGGACCTTCCGCTGGCCGATTCGAACGCCTTGGCCAAACTAGTGCCCGATAAACCAGGCATTGAACTGCGTCGCGTATTACATGCCCCGCTCAAGACCAAGGACGGTCAAAAATCACTCGAGGAAAAAGACGGACTTGGGAATGACGATCTGGAGAGCGTTAAAAAGCTAAGGGAGATCTACAAACAAAAAGAATCCATCGCCTCAAAGGTATTGCACGAGGCAGAGCGTCTCGAAGGGTCCGTACGCAGCACGGGCATACATGCAGCAGGGATCATCATTGCCCCCAAAGACCTGACCGATCTGATACCGGTAGCCACCGCCAAGGACTCTCCCCTATGGGTGACCCAGATAGAGGGAAACGACATTGAGAGTGCCGGTATCATCAAGATGGACTTTTTGGGCTTAAAGACCCTCTCGATCATCAAACAGGCGCTGTCGTTGATCAAGCAGTTGCACGACGTAGAGATCGATATCGATAAAATTCCTCTCGATGATGCCAAGACCTTTGAACTCTACCAACACGGCGCCACCATCGGCACCTTTCAATTCGAAAGTCCGGGGATGCAAAAGTACCTGCGCGAGCTAAAGCCCGACAAATTCGGAGACCTCATTGCCATGAATGCCCTCTATCGCCCGGGGCCCATGGCCTATATCCCCAACTACATCGATCGAAAACATGGCAGAGAGGCCATCAGCTACGACCTGCCCGAGATGCAAGAATTCTTAGAGGAGACCTACGGTATTACGGTGTATCAAGAACAGGTCATGCTGCTGGCGCAAAAGTTAGCCGGGTTTAGTAAAGGAGATGCGGACGTGTTGCGAAAGGCCATGGGTAAGAAAAATCGAGAGACCCTCGATAAGATGAAAAAACAATTTATCGAAGGGGCCACCGCGAAATTACTTCCGGCTGAACGGTTAGAGAAGATCTGGACAGACTGGGAAGCCTTTGCGCAATATGCCTTCAACAAATCGCATTCTACCTGCTATGCCTATGTCGCTTACCAGACCACCTACCTTAAAGCCCACTACCCTGCTGCCTACATGTCGTCGGTATTGAACAATGCCGGTAGTATAGACAAGATCACCTTCTTTATGGAGGAATGCAAGCGCATGGGCATTAAAGTGCTGGGGCCCGACAGCAATGAATCGCTCAAAGGTTTTGCCGTAAATGCCAAAGGAGAAATTCGGTTTGGCCTTGGCGGGTTAAAGGGCGTTGGCGAAGCAGCCGTGGAAAGTATCATTGAAGAAAGAAAGAAAGGGGGTGCTTATAAAAATATTTTCGACTTTATCAAAAGGGTCAACCAGCGTACGGTCAATAAACGAACCCTGGAGAGTCTGGCCTACGCAGGCGGCTTTGATTGTTTTCCAGAATTGCACCGCGCACAATATTTTACCGTACCCGAGGGGGAGCAGGTAAACGGACTCGAAAAGATCATGAAATACGGGCAGGTCATGGGACAACACCAAGCCTCCGCAGCCAATACCCTTTTTGGCGATCTGCCTATTACCATGGAAATACCTCCACCTCGTATCAGCGATGTGCCCCCATGGCCACTGGTCGTACAACTGGATCACGAAAAAGAGGTGGCCGGCATCTACCTGAGCGGTCACCCGCTGGACAATTATCGTTTCGAGATCAAACATTATGGCATAACGGCCATCAGTGATTTCAATGAATTCCGAGATACCATTTCGCAGCAACCTAATCCCGGTGCACCCTTTAGACTGGTCGGATTGGTCACCGACGCACAGCATCGCATTGCCAAAAGTGGAAACAGGTACGGCAGTTTTGTGATCGAAGACTATACGGGCAAGCTGGAGTTCCCGCTTTTTAGCGATGATTATCTGCGGCTATCGCCGATCCTGCAACCCGGCAGCAGCGTGCTACTCGTAGGCTTCCTTAAACAACGTTATAATAGAAACGAATTCGAGTTTAAGGTTAACGGGGTAACACTGGCCGAGACTATGTTAGCCAACCTGACAAGATCGCTGACCATAGAGGTGCAGCCCCAAAACATCAACCCGGATATGATCCGCTTTTTTGAAAAGAATCTCAAGCGACATCCCGGAAAAACAGCATTTAAATTAATTGTCAACGACATCCATAAAAAAATGAAGGTCAATCTACTATCGACCAGCTATGGCATTGAGGTAAATCCTGAACTAGTTCAGTTTCTGGAAAATACCCCAGGCCTTGGCATGATGGTACAAAGTGTGTAGGCTGACAACTTTTGCACAATACATGTCAGGCAGACCGTAATAAGAAACACGGAACTAAATTTGCATCCTCTTAAAAAAACAAACCATGGCAAAAGAATTTACCGACCAGAATTTCAAGACCGAAGTACTCGAATCGTCCAAACTAGCCCTGGTCGATTTTTGGGCGGAATGGTGTGGCCCCTGCAGAGCGATCGGCCCGGTAATTGAAGAGCTTTCTAAAGAATACGATGGTAAAGTAAATGTTGGCAAACTCAACGTTGACCATAACCCCGAGGTATCTATGAATTATGGCATCACTTCTATTCCGGCCATACTGTTCATTAAGAATGGCCAGGTGGTAGACAAATTGGTGGGCGCGCAACCCAAGGCAAATTTCGTCAAGAAGATAGAGGCGCACCTGTAACCATTCGGATCTCTACGCACTACGCTACATGAGTATTCCCGCTATCGATGCAGATAAGTAAGAAGCGAGTGTTCCGCAGAGCAGGGCTTTGAATCCCAGCTTGGCCAGATCGGCCCTTCTCTCCGGTGCCAGTGCTCCTATGCCACCAATTTGCATCCCTACCGAACTAAAGTTGGCAAAGCCGCAAATAGCGATGCTCACGATCCATAACCCCTTGGTGGTAACGATTGGCACAGCCTTCGACGTAAGATTGGAGAATGCTACGAACTCGTTGATGGTAAGTTTTTGTCCCAGCAAGGTGGCTGCCGCATTTACATCTACGGAGGGAATACCCATAGCCCAGGCAAAAGGATAAAAAAGCTTGGCGAAGATCCAGTTGAGACTCAGGTCGAAGTCGGGAGCAAAAAGGTGACCTGCTTTGAGCAGTGTCCAGTCGAGAAGCGTGATTACCGCTATGAATCCGATCAGCATAGCGATCACGTTCATAGCGATCTTAAAACCATCTCCGGCACCATGAGAAATGGCGTCGATCACATTGACATAGCTACTTTTTACCTCGAGCTTTACCTTGCCCCTTGTCTGGCTCTCCTCTGTCTCGGGCCATACGATCTTGGAAATGACCAGCGCACCGGGAGCTGCCATCAAGCTGGCCATGATCAAGGTCGGCGCCAGGTCCATGCCAGCTTTAGCTCCCATATTGGCGTAGACTATCAAAATGCCGCCGGCGATACAAGCCAGACTCCCGCTCATGGAAGCCAGTAATTCACTTTTTGTCATCGAAGGCAAGTAGGGCCTGATCATCACCTGTGCCTCTACCTGCCCAACAAAGGCGCTGGCCACGTTACTGAGCGCTTCCGCCCCGCTGACACGCATTATCTTGTTCATGGCACGCGCGATCAGCGAAACAAGTCGCTGCATTAACCCGATATGATAAAATACCGCTACCAAGGCGCAGACCAATACGATGGTGGCTGTAACGTTAAAGGCAAAGACGAACGAATCGGGAGCCCGGTAATTTTGTGCAGCTCCTTCGGCCCCGATAGTAGCTACTCCGCCATATACAAAATCTACACCGGCCTTAGAAAATTGCTCCAGCTTCCCGATCCCCCTGCCTAACTGCTGAAAGAACCATTGAACGGGCCCTACCTTGAATATCAACAGCGCTATAGAGACTTGCAACAAGATACCACTGATCACCAAACGGAGATCGATCTTTCTTTTGTTGTTAGAAAATAAAAAGGCGATCCCCAATATCATGATGATGCCGATAATGCCTTGCAATCGTTCCATAAACAGCGTTGGTTTTATTCAACGAAAGATAGCAATTTTTAACCAACGGTCAACAAGACGAAGTCGCCTGCTGAATTCAACTTACCTTTGTCGCCTCGATTTAACGACACTATGACTTCTTACCGTCATCTACCGACAAATCTCGCTCGCATCGCTGAAAAAGTAAGCGCCGGTGAGCGTATCAACGATGCAGAGTGCCTGACCCTCTTCGAAGAGGGAAGTCTGGGGCTGGTGGGCACCTTGGCCAACACTATTAAGGAAAGACTTCATGGC
>JBJTFT010000032.1:0-6302 GCA_046093525.1 Sphingomonadales bacterium
GTGGGTTTTCCATCGAGGGTGGTCTCTAGTTTATAGAAAAGGTCGAATCCCTTACTGGTAAAATTCTCCGCTTGTACGGCAGCGCGCAGCGGGTAGCCATACTGTAGTTCGCATCGTAATTCCAACTGGGCCTTGGTCAGGATCAGTCCGGCCTCTCCAATTTTTAATTCGCTGTATCCTCGTTCGGCTAAAAACTGTACGCGGGCCTCTTGCAGCAGCGCTAATACGCGGTCATTGCCAACATGTCCACCATAATTAAGGTCAGTAATACGCAGCGGTATATCACAAGAAAAAGAGAAGTGTTCGGGTAGTTTCGATTTGAGCGAAGACATGGGTGCGTTATTTAGAAAGCAGATAATGCTTTAGTTGTTCAAAGGCTTTTCGGCGATGGCTGTAAAAATTTTTTTCTTCGAGCTCCATTTCCGCAAAGCAGCGGGTCGCTCCCTCGGGAATAAAGATCGGATCGTACCCGAATCCTTTTTTGCCGGATAGCTGTTCGGCGATGTGGCCTTTGCAGACGCCTTCAAAGAAAAGTTCTTTGTCTTTTTCTATCAGTGAAATAACGGTTCTGAATTGCGCCGCCCGGTTCGTGTGGGTGCGTAGCGCCGTGAGGAGTTTTTCCATATGCTGATCGGCCGTTGCAGTGATCCCGGCATAGCGGGCCGTATGCACCCCGGGAGCACCTTCCAATGCCTCTACCTCCAGCCCGGTGTCTTCGCTAAAACAATCAGATCCGGTGATCAGATAGATGGTCCTAGATTTTTCGAGCGCATTTTCCCATAGGGTATCATGGGGTTCATCGATAGTTATATCAATGCCTGCCTCTTTAAGGGTGATCAGTGTAAACGAGTTGTTGAGCAGCGACCGTACCTCTTGAATTTTGTGGTTGTTGTTGGTGGCGAAGATCAATGTTGTAGAAAGCATGTAAGAAAGGCTCAGAGGTTAAAAAGTCTTTTTAGCGATGCCCAGCATTGTTTTCTCTCTTCGGTGTCACTGGCTAGTTGCTGAAGGGTGGGGGCATGCATAAACGTGCATCCCTTTAGTGCTTGTAGTTGGTAGCGGGGAAAATCGACCGGCAGGCCCCACTCGTTGGGGGTAACGCCAAAACAAAGGGCCATACGGGGCGAAAAAAAAGCCAAGACCTCGTCGGGTTGGGCCGTTGAGTAAGAGGCGGTATTAAAGATGGCCACATCTTCGAAGGTCAGCTTACAGGCATTCAGCAAACGGGTTAAAAAGGGAAGGTCCTCGTCGGTCAAAAACGGAGCTGCCGTTTGGTTTACCAGCACCAAGACAGGTTTGGCTCTGCCTCCCAGCCATCTGAATCCCTGTTGTTCGGTTACCAGAACGCCCTGGTACAGATCGGCCAGCAAACGCGGGTCTATATTCATATTGTTGAGCTCCACGACCTGTATTTTTTTGTACTAATAACTGTTAGTTTTTTTTCGTTTCTTCGCCGCTGTAAAAATAGCGAAATATGACAGCTGCTATGGATATCAAGATAATTCGGACCGCCAGTAGCAAGTTAGCGGGAATGGACCTGAAGGGGATCGCCTTTGGAAAATACTTCTCCGACCATATGCTAGAGGCCGACTACATAGACGGTCAGTGGCAGTCTGCGGTTATCAGGCCCTATCAGCCCTTATCACTGAGCCCCTCAGTGGCCGCCCTGCACTATGGCCAAGCCATATTCGAGGGTATCAAGGCGTATAAAGATCCCAAGGGCCAGCCTTCTATTTTTAGACCCTACGACAATTTTGTCCGTTTCAATGTGTCTGCCGAGCGCATGCAAATGCCATCCGTTCCAGAGGAGCTGTTCATGCAAGGAATGTTTCAGTTGGTACGTCTCGATCAGCAGTGGATTCCTCCCAATACCGACCACTCGCTGTATATCAGACCCTTTATGTTCTCGAGCGATGAGCTGATCGGCGTGCGCCCTTCCGACAATTATAAATTTCTGATCATTTTGAGCCCTACCGGTCCTTACTATGCCGCTCCTATGAAGATCTGGGTCGAAGAAAAATACGTACGTGCCGTAAGCGGGGGAGTGGGCTACGCCAAGTCAGCAGGAAATTACGGGGGTGCTATGTATGCCACTGCACAGGCAAAGAAAAGAGGATATGACCAGGTGTTGTGGACCGACCCCTTTGAGCATAAGTATGTACAGGAGTGCGGCACCATGAATGTTTTTTTTATAATCGGCAATACCGCCATTACACCCGATCTGAAGGAAGGAACCATCTTGGCCGGTGTTACCCGCAACTCGGTAATGACCTTATTGCAAGAAAGAGGACTTACTGTAGAAGAGCGCCCCATCGACATGGCCGAGGTGATGGCCGCTTACAAGAGCGGGACACTAAAAGAGGTATTTGGTACCGGTACCGCGGCCACCATCTCGCTGATCAAAGAATTATGCTACAAAGACATGGTGATGCAATTTGATGTGGAGAGTTGGGTTACCGCCCCGGCCATCAAACATCAATTGACCGATATTCGCGAAGGACGTGTTGTGGATACGCATGGATGGATGCAATCCGTTTAATATTTACAATATTGGTATATTCGAGGGTCGCCCTGAGGCGGCCCTTTTGCTTATGCGAAAATTGTTGTTGCTAGGAATTGCCTACACCGGATGCTGCACTCATTTATGGGCGCAGTTTACCCCTGTTACCGTAACCGGTTTCAATCACGATGTGGTAGCCGAGTCGGGCAACAGTTCGCTGGCCGTCACAACCACGCAGATCGATGGGCCCAATGTGACCAACTCGAATAGTGTGCTGTATACGGCTGCCTTTGCCGCTGCCAATGCCATTACTGCCGGTGGCCTGCCCGATGCAGGCACCTTTAGTTCGACCACCGCCGGCTCTTATGCGTTAGCCTCTTACGCGGCTAATAATGCGCTGATCGTACCGCGTAGCCAAAGCGGGACTCTCTCACTACAAACCCCTGCGGCCTACTCCAAGGTCAGGATCTTGGCTTTTTCTGCCGAGGCCAATACAGTAGCCTGTTTGCTCAATATCAGTTTGGAGTTTAGCGACGGGACCATCACCCCCTATCTTACGAATTACACATTGCCTGACTGGTTTGGCGGAACCTCGAATGTGGCGATCCAGGGAGTTGGCAGAATCAAAAGACAAGCAGCGGGGCCTTACCCGCCCGAAGGGATCTCGCAAAACAATCCTCGGTTTTACTTTATTGAAGTAACTGTCAGTTGTACCGACCGAAGCAAGCTCTTGCAACGCATACGCATCAATAATGTTTCTTCGGGCACCACCTCGCCTTATCCTAATGCTGTTTTTTTGGGCGTATCCGGCACCTCATTTTCGCAGACCATCTCTCCTTTGATCACGGCTGCCGATTGCACAGGACCAAACGGATCGATCGCCCTTGTTGTCAATGGCCTCAGTCCCTTTACCTATACTTGGAATACGAGTCCTGCGCAATCAACGGCAACGGCCACAGGGTTGGCGCCCGGCAATTACAATTGCATCATCACCGATGCCGCAGGATGCAATACCACTTTCAATGGAACGGTTTCGCTCAACAACAATGCAACCCTTTCCATTTCGGCCACCCCCCCCACCATATGCGCCGGAAGCGCTACGCAACTGACCGTCGTACCGGGCATTGGAACACTCACTAATTTTAGTTGGACGCCGGGCACGCTTTCCAGCAGTGCGGTTACCGTTAGTCCGACCACTACTACCACCTACATTGTGACAGGTACCAATGGCTTGGGTTGTAATGCGGCCGCACAGGTCACCGTTAATGTGCAGGCGATACCCGGCGCCCCCACTGCCAGTGCGGTGGCTGTTTGCAACGGAGCCAATGCTCTTTTGACGGTCAGTTCACCTAATCCCTCGCTGAATTATCAGTGGTATAATACGGCCACAGGTGGCACGGCCCTGTCTGCGTCCAATTCGTACAGTATAACCAGTGTGACCGCATCTGTCACGTATTATGTAGAGGCCGTGAGTAGTGCCGGTTGTATCAGTACGGTCAGAACACCTGTAGTAGTTTCCGTTAATCCCATACCAGGGTCTGCCTTGCTTGCCGATACCGCCGTTTGTCCGGTAAGCGATGCCACACTACGGGTGCGAAATCCTAACGATCCTGCCATTACCTACCGATGGTATAGTGCTCTCACCGGAGGAGCCCCTGTTGCAACAGGCTATAGTTTTACGATCATCGGGGTATCGGCTCCCTCTGTATGGTTTGTAGAGGCGATAAGCACGGCCGGATGTGTGAGTACCCCTCGCGATAGAATAGCCGTTTCGCTCATTGCCCCGCTGGCTGCGCCGGTTGTTACTGTCGATACGATCTCTTTTTCTTCGTTGAGTTTCTCTTGGCCTGCCATAACCGGGGCGACCGGTTATTTAGTGAGCACCAATGCCGGTAGCACGTATCTGCCGCCCAGCTCGGGAGCCGCAGGCACCCGCCATGTGATCAGCGGATTACCGGGTAACACGTCGGTAACCTTGCTGGTAAAGGCCACCGGTCCCAATAGCTGCCAGACCAGCGCTGCCTCTACTCCTGTATCGGCCACTACGCTTAGTACGCGAGAAATTTTTGTACCCAATGTTTTTACGCCCAACGGAGATGGAAAAAATGATGTGCTCAGGGTCTATGGTAATTATGTTCGATCCATCGATCTAAGGATATTCAATCAGTGGGGGCAAATGATCTTTTCTACGACCGACATTACAGCAGGATGGGATGGAAAGCACCAGGGGCAATTGCAGCCCGTGGGGGTCTACACCTATACGCTCAAGTTGGTTCGACAAGATGGAACCACCGTCACCAAAAAAGGGGCCGTGAACTTAATTCAATAAGATTGAAAAAGATCGTATTCATACTCATTGCTACAGCTATCTCGCTAATCGGCGTTGCGCAGACCGACCCACACTTTACGCAATACTATGCCTATCCAATGGGGCTCAACCCAGGGCTGGCCGGCGTAAACGGAGGCGACTTTAGGGTTAGTGCCATCTATCGAACGCAATGGGCACAGGTGATGACCCCATTTACGACCATGGGTATTTCGGCCGACGTGGCCACCCAGAAAAATATCAATTTTGGCATCAATCTTTTGAACCAAACGGCCGGCAATGCCGGGTATCATTATCAGCATGGATACCTTACCATCGGTTATGGGGGTGTCCGGTTTGGAGAGGACGATAACCAACAGCTCAGTTTTGGCATTCAGGTAGGTGCACTGGCCAGAAAGTTCGACCCTTCGGGATTCCAGTTCGGCGCTCAATGGAATTCCATTACGGGGTCTGATCCCTCTGTATCATCGGCCGATCTGTTGCCCCGCACCTCATCGAGCGATCTGGACATAGGGGCCGGCGTGGCCTACAGCGATGCCCGAGAGAATAGACCTTTACGCTTGTTCGGGGGTGTTTCTGCCTTTCACCTTAACCGCCCGCAAGACCCATTCGTAACCCGCTCGGTCAGTCAGCAAATCCCCATGCGTTTTTCGGTCCATGGCGGGGTGCAGATCAATTTGAACGAAAGAGTACAGCTTACCCCCCAGTTCCTACTGATGAAACAGGGAACGGCCATGGAGCAAATGTTGGGCATGTCGATACGTATGCCTGCCTCTTCGAGTGCCGATCTGCTGGCCGGTATCAATTATCGCATCAATGATGCCCTGGCCCCTTATCTGGCCGTGGGTTACGGACAGTGGCTTTTTGGTTTCTCGTACGACCTCGCCGCGGGCGAGCTGGGCAAACAGGTGCCCGGAACCGGCAGTTTCGAGCTTTCGTTGACCTATACCGGGCTGCCATCGGGGCGTCCTATAAAGTATTTATCGTGTCCTCGACTCTAAGGATTGATTATCAAGTAATCATCAAAAAATCGCCCGCCACGCGCCCTGTCCAAAAAACAGAGCCCTTTTTTTGGTGATTCGTGCCCTTGCCGTTACCTTTGCTCTCCCAAAAATAAGGGTCAAGAATGCCTACTATTCAACAATTAGTAAGAAAAGGAAGAGAGATCATTAGAGCTAAAAGTAAAATCAAGAGCGCTCGATGAGTGTCCACAGCGTCGTGGTGTTTGTACTCGTGTGTACACCACTACGCCCAAAAAGCCAAACTCTGCACTGCGCAAAGTAGCTAAGGTTCGTTTAACCAATAAAGTAGAAGTGATTGCCTACATTCCCGGAGAAGGGCACAACCTGCAAGAGCACTCTATTGTGCTGATTCGCGGGGGTCGTGTTAAAGATCTTCCCGGTGTTCGTTATCATATCGTTCGCGGTTCGCTGGATACGGCTGGTGTAAAAGATCGCAAGAAGAGTCGTTCTAAGT
>JBJTFT010000033.1:0-19124 GCA_046093525.1 Sphingomonadales bacterium
GCGCAATGGCATGCAACGATTCAGAGAGCGCACAGGTGACTATGACCAACGACCGCCCGCTGACAGAAGACCTTTTATAGATCGTAGACCGCCCGTGGACAGAAGGCCACCGCAGCGATACGGCGCTATGGAGCCACCCCACTCCGATACGCTGTAATTGACCTACCTTCGTTATGTACTGTTGAAAAACAGCACTCCTCAACATGAAAAAATCAACTACGAATCCCTTCACCAAGTTTGGGACTAAAAAGAGTAACGCTGCTATCAAAGAGCAGTTCAAGCAAGAAAAAAGAAAGGCCAAAAAAGAGCGAGAGGCTTTTTTTGAACAAAAGAAAGCCGCTGAACGAGTAGCCCGCGGCGGTAAGAGCGCTGCCGATGTAAAAGGAAATTTTCCGAAGAGTCATCCCATAGTGGCACCTCCCGAAAGGATGACACTCAATAAATATTTGGCCCATGCCGGCGTAGCGGCCCGTAGAGAAGCCGCCCTGTTGATCAAAAAAGGATTGGTCAAGGTGAATGGCGCGGTCATGCTGGAACCCGGTTGCCGCGTTGCACCCCAAGACGTAGTTACCTATAATGGAAAAAAACTTTCTCCGGCTCGTGAGTACGTCTATATTCTCTTGAACAAACCCAAAGACTACATTACGACCACCGATGATCCGCAAGGAAGAAAAACGGTATTGGATATTGTGGGGCAAGCCACTACCGAACGTATTTATCCGGTTGGTCGACTCGACCGCAATACCGCCGGCGTATTATTGTTGACCAACGATGGCGAACTGGCCCAACAATTGACACACCCTAAGAACCAGGTCAAAAAGATCTACCAGGCCACCCTCGATAAACCCCTCGAGAAAAAAGATTTTGACAGATTGCTGCAGGGGATCGTGCTCGAAGACGGACCCGCTGCGGCCGATGTATTGGCCTATGCCGATCTAAAAGACAAATCGCAGGTAGGTATCGAGATCCATAGTGGCCGTAACCGAATTGTACGTCGCATGTTCGAGCACCTGGGCTACGATATAAAAAATCTGGACCGTGTGGTCTTTGCCGGTCTGACCAAAAAGAACGTACCGCGAGGCAAATGGCGATTTCTCAGCGAAAAAGAAGTTCGCGATCTCAAACATTTTGGAAAAGGCAAGTAATACCGAATGCAACTTTCCTCGCTGATACTGGCCGAAACCGATCATTGGATAGCGCTCAACAAACCGGCAGGGCTCTTATCGGTGCCCGATCGGTTGGGCAAAGAGATTTCGCTAAAAATGATGTTACGCGAAAAATTCGGCAATAGTTGGGTCGTACACCGGCTAGACCGTGAGACCAGCGGCGTCATCTTGTTCGCCAAAGACGAGATAACCCATCAGTTGCTAAACAAGCAATTCGAAGAGAGACGTACCGAAAAGATCTATACAGGACTGGTTTTAGGTACGCCTTCCGAAGAGCAAGGCAGCATTACCACGCCCATTGCCGAACATCCCGCTGCTGACGGACGAATGATGACCCATGCCAAAGGGAAACCCTCTCATACCGATTACCGAATACTCGAGGTACTCCGACCTTATAGTTTAGTGGAGTTTGTCATTCACACCGGCCGTACGCATCAAATTCGCGTTCACCTGCAGGGGCTCGGACATCCTATTGTCTGCGATACGCTGTATGGAGATGGCAAACCTGTACTGGTCTCTTCGCTACGTAAAAAATTCAAACTGTCTAAGCAGGCAGAAGAAGAAAGACCGATCCTATCCAGACTGGCCCTGCATGCCCAGCGACTCCGTTTCGTCGACAACACTGGTCAATCGCAACAGATAGAAGCTCCTCTGCCCAAGGACCTCTCGGCCACTCTCTCGCAACTTAGAAAAGCACAGGCAAAAAAATAAGTGAGAACAACCGGTAACTCATTAGGTGGGCCGAATACACTCGCAACGGTAGCGGATAGCACTGTTCTTGCGTAGCATGGCCGCTACGCCACAGTATTTCTCGAGCGAGAGATCGATGGCCTTTCTCAGTTTGTCTTCGTTTGCCGGATCGGTAGTAACGGTATAGAGCAGGTCTATATCGGTAAAGACCCGTGGATGATCGGTGGTCTGGTCGGCAGCGCTTACAACAGTTAACCTCGTAAAAGGAACTCTCATTTTTTCTAAGATCTCCACTACATCCACCGCAGAACAACCGGCCAAACCGGCCAGCAGCAAGGCCTTGGGGCTGATGCCGTCTTGCACGTGTCCATCCATCGTTACCGTTCCGGCATTTTCTTGTACGGCCTCGAACAACAGCTTTTCTTTCCAATGTGTGATAACGGTCATGATCTATTTTTTTTACGATGGAGCAATGTCGAAACGCCCGCCAAAGAGGCCGTCCATTTACTATACGTCTCTTTGGTCAACAATTTTGAATCGTTGAGGGCCTTATAGGTCAAAAAGAGACCCAGTGGAAGTAATACGAACGTGGCCAGCCACATACCCACAAAGGGAGTAAGCGTATCTTCTTTGGCGAACTTCTCTCCTACCGTACTCGAAAAATAGAAGAGCATAAAAAAGGCGATGGCAAAGATCAATGGTGTTCCCAACCCTCCTTTTCGAATGATGGCCCCGAGTGGCGCACCGATCAAAAATAAAATGATGCAAGCCACCGACAGGGCCAACTTGCGATGCCACTCGATAAAGTGACGGCGCACACTGCGATTTTTATCGGATAGCACACTGTATAACGATTCAGCGCTCATCCGAATGGAGGCGGCCGAACTCTGGGTGGTACTCAGCAACACGGCAAGGGATGAATCGGGCAAGAGCTGCCGAAGTTGCGTCTTACCCTTACGCAGTTTTTTCTCTGGGGTGGTCAGTGCCGAGACCGACCAGGTCGTATCCATCAATCCGTAAAAAGAAAATTGCGTCAACAGATCGCGTGTCATTCGATTGACTACCGTATCGCGTTCGCGTCGCAATGAATCGATGGCCTGGTTCAATTGCCGCATGCTGAACATCCGCTCATTGTTCTTATTGACGCTATCCGCCGTCCGGCTATTGAATCCGAGCGCCGCCAGGTCGAATTGCTTGGTATAGGTCTTAAAGTTGGTGCGGATGTATTCGTTATTGCCCGCATCAAAAGGATTTCCCCGCTCTTGATAGCGAGACCCGTCTTTCAAATGAAATTCTAAAAAACGCTTATTGCCGGTAACGCGCATGACCCCGCTTTTTGCCATCACAAAATTATCTTGCAACAGGTTGCCCTGCTCGTAGATGATCACATCGCGGATGACACTATCGTTCGATTCCTTCTTTCCGATCTTGATGGCATAGCCGCCGATCCGGTCATAAAAAATACCCTCCTTAAGGTTAAAGGCCGGCTTGGCATAGACGATATCGGCCAGCAAGGTCCTGGATTTTAGGTTGGCCACCGGTATTACATAGTTCGAAAACAAAAAGGCGATAAAGCCGATCAGGATACTGAGTAAGAAGAGCGGGCGCATGAACCGCAGCAAAGAGATACCCGCCGACTTGATGGCAACCAGCTCGAAATTTTCGCCCATGTTCCCAAAGGTCATCAGCGAGGACAATAACACGGCCAGTGGTAGCGCGAGCGGAACCAGCACGGCACTTTGATAGCCGATAAATTCCAAAATGACACCGGGACCCAATCCTTTACCGACAAAATCATCGATGTACAACCAAAAGAATTGCATGACCAGCACCAACAACGTAATAAAGAAGGTGGCGATGAACGGTCCGGCAAAGGACCGAAGGATCAGCTTATCAAGTTTTTTAAACAAGGCGGTAGACTAAGGCCGTCATTAGTTGCCAAGCCGGTGGAAAAGATCTTTGACCTGGTGGTCCCACAGCAGGGTTTGGTCTTTTATCTCTTTCTTCTCGGCAAAATCCTTTATGACCAGAATGGTCTGGTTCGTGATCTCCGATTTATCGATGGCGAACTCAAAATACTCTCCCTTGGGAGCGGTTACCCAGCGATAGCGAACGAATTTATCTTGCTCCTTTTCGATAACCTCTGCCTGCTCCACATTTCCATCCCATCCAAAATAGAATGTCCCCTCGCGCTCATCTACTTTGTCGGCAAACCACTCACTCAATCCGGCCGGTGTAGACAGAAAATCATACAGGATAGTAGGCGAACAACGAACCGGAAACTCCAATGTATATAATTGCTTGCTCATGTCTGTATCAGTTGCAACGATGCAATAATAGAGAAAATAACATCAAACACAAAACGGGAGTTTTTTAGCAAAAAACAAAGCGGATTATCTCTTGTATCGGCATCACCCCATCCTATAACTTGATCTCCCAATTCGAGGTTATGCGAATGAGACAAATAAAGATCGGAAAGTCAATCACCAACCGGGACCAGCCCAGCGTAGAGAAGTATCTGCAGGAGATCGCTGCCATTGCCCGTATCAGCCCAGAAGAAGAGGCAGAACTTTCACAAAAAATTAAGAGGGGATGTCAGTTATCGTTGCAACGGCTGGCCAGTGCCAATCTGCGCTTTGTAGTTTCGGTCGCCAAACAATACCAACACCAGGGTTTACCGCTTTGCGATCTGATCAACGAGGGCAATCTGGGTCTGGTCAAAGCGGCTGCTCGATTCGATGGCACCAAGGGTTTCAAGTTTATTTCCTATGCCGTGTGGTGGATCCGACAATCGATCTTACTGGCCCTGGCCGATCATGGCCGAATTGTTCGAGTGCCTGTCAACAAGGTGAGTAGCGCACACCGAATGCAAAAGTCCTATGCCTTGCTGGAACAGGAACTGGAACGAGAGCCCACTACGCAAGAGTTAGCCCTTTTTATGGGCGTTAGCGAAGAAGAGATTCAGGCCTGCCGATGCGTTCTTGTCAAACATCAAAGCATGGATAGTCCGCAGACCGAAGAGGAAAAGATCGGTCTGAGCGAATCGATCGAGGACAAAGACAGCGCCCGCGCCGATCACCAGTTAGAGGGAGCGGTCTCTCTTCAGATCGAGATACAGCGATGCCTTCAAACCTTAACCGAACGGCAGCAACGGATACTCTGCGCTTATTTTGGCATCGGAAGTCCTTTGTCAAAAAGCCTCGAAGAGATCGGGGCCGACCTGGGCATCAGTCGCGAGAGGGTCAGACAGATCAAAGAGAAGGCGCTGGCCCGACTGCAACATGCGCACCGGTCGCGTATGCTCCGCAGCTTTCTGGCTCAATGATCGGCTGGCGCTCCGTATCTTTGACGCCCTTTATCAGTATGTTCAACTCATTACAACAAAAATTAGAGACCGCCTTCAAGAACCTCAAGGGGCAAGGGCGAATTACGGAAATCAATGTGGCCACCACCATCAAAGAGATCCGAAGGGCGCTGGTGGATGCGGACGTCAACTACAAGATCGCGAAGGAATTTACCGACAAGGTCAAAGAAAAAGCCATGGGGGCCAAGGTGATCAATGCGGTGTCGCCCGGCCAGTTGATGACCAAGATCGTAAAAGATGAATTGACCGCACTGATGGGGGGGGCAGAGGCTACCTTACAAGACAAGGGTAATCCGGCCATCATCCTTATCGCAGGTTTGCAAGGATCTGGTAAAACTACGTTCAGTGGAAAGCTGGCTCATCACTTGAAACAAAAAAGAGGGCTTAGCCCCCTGCTGGTAGCCGGTGACGTGTATCGACCGGCCGCCATGGAACAACTACGCGTACTAGGAGAACAGATCGGCGTTGAGGTATATATCGATGCCGCCAACCAAGATCCTGTCGCTATTGCCCGCGATGCCGTGAGCAAAGCGCGCAGTTTGAACAAGAACGTCGTAATCGTGGATACCGCCGGACGATTGGCCGTTGACGAGGTCATGATGAACGAGGTATCACGCATTAAAGAAGCGGTGCAACCCCAAGAAATTTTATTCGTTGTCGACAGCATGACGGGCCAAGACGCGGTAAATACGGCCAAGGCCTTTAATGACCGCCTCAATTTTACTGGCGTGGTCCTTACCAAATTGGACGGCGATACCCGGGGTGGAGCTGCCTTATCTATCACCTACACCGTCAACAAGCCCATCAAGTTTACCAGCAATGGCGAAAAGATGGACACCCTCGATGTCTTCTATCCGGAACGAATGGCCCAACGTATTTTGGGTATGGGTGATATTACTACGCTGGTCGAAAAGGCGCAGGCGCAGATCAGCGAGGAGGAGGCTAAAAAGCTCGAGGCCAAGATCAGAAAGAATAAATTCGACTTTGCCGATTTTAAGATGCAACTCGAGCAGTTAAAGAAGATGGGAGACATGAAGGAAATGCTCGGGATGATACCGGGCATGGGTAGTAAGATGAAGGATATAGACATCGACGAAAATGCTTTTAAGGGTATCGAGGCCATGATCAATGCTATGACCCCTGCCGAGCGGGCCGACCCCGATCTGATCGACATGAGCCGTAAAAAAAGGATCGCCAAAGGCAGCGGAAAAGACATACAAGAGGTCAACAACTTCATGAAGCAATTCGACCAAATGCGAGATATGATGAAGAATATGAACAAGTTGGGCGCCTTTGGAAAAATGATGCCAGGTCTCAGAAGATAAACGCAGGGCATAAAAAACTTGCCCGTTAACTACCCCCTTTGTATATTTGCACCCCGGTTTTTACCGGGCCAAACATATTTTGTTAACGCTGTTAAATTTCTATTTATGTCAGCAAAAATTCGTCTTCAAAGACACGGGTCTAAAAAAAGACCTTTCTACTTCATCGTCGTTGCCGATTCAAGAGCTCCCCGCGATGGAAAATTCATTCAGAAATTAGGAACCTACAACCCTCTGACCATCCCCGCCAGCATTCAGCTGGATCGTCAAAAGGCCCTGGAATGGCTTAACAAAGGTGCCATCCCTACCGACACGGTTCGTCGTATCCTCAGCTTTAAAGGAGTGTTGTACCTGAAGCACCTGCTCAGAGGGGTTTCCTTAGGATTGTTCGACGAGGCCGCCGCCATGCAAAAGTTCACCGAGTGGACGGCTGAGCACGACAACCAGATCAAAAAGAAAAACGAAGAGACCCAACGCAAGCGTTCCGAGAAGCGCCAAGCTATCTTGTCTGCTTCTGTCGCTACTCGCCAAGCCAAGGTTGCCGCACAAGCTGCCGCCCAGGCCGCTGCCGAAGCCCCCGCCCCTGCCGAAGAGGCTGGTGCAGCAGAGGCCGGTGCCCCCGAAGAAACGACCGAAGCCTGATCGCTGTCGAGATACTAACGTTACTCATCCCGGCCCTTGCGCCGGGATTTTTTTTGCTGGATGTTATTGATTTGCTTTGTATGCTGAAAGCGATGAAGAAGATACATCGTAGCCGTTGAATCGTGTCGTATCTTTTACAGTATACTATTGTATGAATAGCTATATCAAACTTGGAAAAATAGTAGCGGCCCACGGGCTGAAAGGAGAGCTCATCGTACAACATGAGCTCGGCAAAAAAACAGATCTCAAAAAACTTCCGGCTTTATTTATCGAGATAAAAAAAGATTCGCTGGTGCCTTACTTTATCGGCAAAGCAAAAGGTACTACAGAAAAAGAATCCCTACTCTTGCTTGAAGAGATCGATACTCGCGAAAAAGCCCAAGGCCTGGTAGGCAAAACCTGTTGGTTGCCCGAAGAACAGTTTAAACAACATGCGCATCGCCAGGCCCCCGCCAACTTGTTGGGTTACCAGATTGCCGAGGAAAATAAAGAACCCTTGGGTCTTGTTCTGGAGGTCATTGAACAACCACAACAACTGCTCTGCCGGCTGGAAATACAAGGCAAAGAGGTATTGATTCCACTTAACGAAGACACCCTGGTCGCCATCGATCATGCGGCCCGCACCATTTCCGTTCGCCTGCCCGAGGGATTACTGGCCATTTATTTGAGTTGATCTTGTCGGCTCCTCAACCCTATATCGCCCATTTTGATCTGGACTCTTTCTTTGTGTCGGTCGAGCTCATCAACAATCCTTCGTTGCGAGGGAAACCCGTATTGGTGGGCACTGTCGAGCGTGGCGTGGTGGCCACTTGCAGTTACGAGGCTAGAAAATTTGGCATTCATTCGGCCATGCCCATGAAAAGAGCGCTACAGCTTTGCCCATCGGCCATCGTGACCAATGCCAGTCGCCATCAATACGGAAAATATTCTCGCTGGGTAACCGAGTTGATCGCCGAAAAAGTTCCGCTCTTCGAGAAAGCCAGTATCGATGAATTTTATGTGGACCTGACAGGAATGGACCGATTCTTTGGAGCCAGTGCCTTTGCCCAAGACCTACGAAAACATATTACCGCACAAACCGGACTGCCTATTTCGTGCGGCCTAGCCTCGGCCCGCTTCATTGCCAAGATGGCGACCAATCAGGCCAAGCCTAATGGGTTCCTGCAAATTAGACCCGGGCAAGAAAAAGAATTTTTATGGCCCTTGTCTATCGACAAGATCAATGGTGTGGGCGAACAAACCGCACAACTGCTCAAGAGCAAAGGGCTCTACACCATAGAGGATATTGCTAGCACCCCCCTGCCTGTGCTTACTTCTTACGTTGGTAAATGGGGCGAGTCACTCTGGAAAAAATCACAAGGCATCGGCAGCGCGGCCATCTACACCGAATGGGAACAAAAGTCTGTCAGCCACGAGCAAACTTTCGATCAGGACCATACCGACCCGCACTTCTTACGGCAACAGATCGTTTCGCTTTGTGTAGAGACCGCGGCCGATGTACGCAGCGAAGGCAAGCTGGCAGGCTGCATAACCGTCAAAATAAAATACAGCAACTTCGAAGTGGTCTCGCGCCAAGAGACCATCGATTATACCGCTTTGGACGATGTGATCACGGCCAAAGCCAAACTACTCTTTCAGCAATTATACCAACCCGGCAGACCCGTGCGGTTATTGGGGGTTCGTTGCAGCCAGTTGGTGCCGATCAACCTACAGATGAGTCTGTTCGAAAAAACAGCCGAGAAACTACACCTTTATCAAACCATGGACGAGATCAATGAACGATTTGGAAAAGATGCCCTGACCAAGGCCGCGATCGTACAGCCCCCCGCCCGCGATAAAGACGAGTAAACCCCTGTACGGAAGCATACCCTTCGTTGTATCTTTGCTGGTACAATCCTTTAATAGCATTTAACTACTACCTATGTCTGCCCTTTGGAAACAATATCAAGAACAGCACCAAGACCGTTTTTTAAATGAAATGATCGATCTGCTTCGCATCCCCTCTGTCAGTGCCAAGTCGGAACACAAAGAAGATATGATCCGCTGCGCCGAAGCCGTACAAAAAAGTTTGCTGGCCGCCGGTTGTGACAAGGCCGAGGTGATGCCCACCGATGGCTACCCCGTAGTGTATGGAGAAAAGATCATTGATAGTTCCGCACCTACCGTGCTGGTCTATGGACACTATGATGTGCAACCGGCCGATCCTCTAGAGCTATGGCACAGCGGCCCCTTCGATCCTGTCATTAAAGACGGAAAAGTATATGCGCGCGGTTCGGCCGACGACAAAGGACAATTTTATATGCACGTAAAGGCCTTGGAGATCCTTTGCCAAACCAATACACTTTGCACCAACATCAAATTTTTGATCGAAGGAGAAGAAGAAGTAGGCTCTCCCAATCTCGGTCCCTTTGTTGCCCGCCATAAGGAACTGCTTAAGGCCGATATTATTTTGATCAGTGACTCCTCCATGCTTAGCATGGAAACCCCTTCGCTCGATACCGGCGTTAGAGGACTTAGTTACATCGAGGTGGAAGTGACCGGACCCAACCGCGACCTGCATAGTGGCATCTATGGAGGTGCCGTGGCTAATCCCATTACCATATTGGCCCAGATGATCGCCCGCTGTCACGACGAGAACAATCATATTACCATCCCTGGGTTTTATGATGATGTGGCAGCCGCCAGCACCGAAGAGAGAACACTTATCAATAAGGCGCCGTACAGCGAAAAAGAATACAGCGAAGATCTGGGAGTCAAAAGCCTATGGGGAGAAAAAGGATATAGCACGTATGAACGCACCGGCATTCGGCCGACCCTCGAGGTCAATGGTATTTGGGGCGGCTACATAGGAGAGGGGGCCAAAACAGTGCTTCCTTCTAAAGCCTATGCAAAGATCTCAGCCCGTTTGGTTCCCAATCAATCGTCTGAAAAGATCACACAAAAACTCCTGGACTTCTTTACCAGTATAGCGCCAGCCTCCGTACAAGTCAACGCCTCTCTTCATCATGGAGGCGAGCCCTATGTAACGCCTATAGACAGCAAAGGATACCGGGCGGCTGCCAAAGCCGTAGAGGCCACATTTGGCAAGGCCCCGATTCCGGTGCGTGGCGGCGGAAGCATTCCTATTTGCTCCATACTGGAAAAAGAATTGGGCATCAAGATCGTATTTATGGGATTTGGCCTGGACAGCGATAACCTGCATAGCCCCAATGAAAAGTATAACATAGAAAATTATTTTAAGGGGATCGAGACCATTCCACACTTTCACCGCTACTTTGCCGATCTGGCCTAAAAAAGGAATCCCTTCACACTAGTTAGATTGAACTAGCAGGATGGGTCTAACCGAATTGCGCTGGCAGCGTATCACTGATCGTTGTCAAGTAGCGATTGCAGCCGGTCATTGAGCGAGCGCTGATCAATGGTATAGATTTGAAGAAGCAATATTGCCACCTTCAAAAAAAATATATACCATGGAAAAACAACTTGTAGAAAAGGCCAGCCGCGCTCTTCCTTCTTTATTCGGAAACGGATGGCTCGATCGAATGCTCAGCACACCGCTCGATGAGTATCTGGGGCTAACGCGTGTATCGAATATTCCCGCCGTTAATGTCAGCGAAAACGACAAAGAGTACATTGTAGCAGTGGCCGCACCGGGCATGGACAGAAAGGACTTTCAAGTAGAGACCGACGAAGACATGCTGACCATCTCGGCCGAAAAAGAGAAAGAAGAAAAAGAAGAGCGCGAGGGGCGTTATAACCGCAGAGAGTACAATTATAGCAGTTGGTCTCGCTCCTTTAGTTTGCCCGAAGATTGCAATGCAGAAAAGATCGATGCCGAGTACAAAAGCGGCGAGTTGCGCATTACGATCCCCAAGACCGTCATCAAAAAACCTAAGAACGTGCATAGCATACCAGTAGTCTGAGCTACTACTTCGTCTATTTTGCTCGAACGGGCTGGACCTTCCCATTGCGGAAGGTCTTTTTTTTGTAAAAATGCCACAGGCAACGAAGGCAGATTATATTTGCTACATGCACATCGATATCCTCACGGTTTTGCCGGGGCTGCTCGAAAGTCCTTTTGCACACAGTATCCTGAAAAGAGCACAAGAAAAAGGATTGCTTTCGGTGGCCGTGCATCCGCTTCGGCAATGGGCCGTAAACGAATACGGACAAGTCGACGATTACCAATATGGCGGTGGCGCCGGCATGGTGATGATGTGTGAGCCCCTGGCTCATGCCATCGAATCGCTATCGGCCAAGGGCGCCTACGATGAGGTCATTTTTTTAACGCCCGACGGAGAGACCTTTGACCAACCCATGGCCAATCAGCTTTCGCTGAAAAAGAGACTATTGCTCATCTGCGGACACTACAAAGGGATCGACCAGCGTATTCGCGATCACTTTATTACCCGAGAAATTTCCATTGGCGATTATGTGCTGAGTGGTGGTGAGTTGCCTGCTGCCGTTTTGGTCGATGCCATTGGTCGGCTTATTCCCGGTGTACTCAACGACGAGACCTCTGCCCTCACCGATTCGTTCCAAGACCAACTACTCTCTCCACCCGTATATACCCGGCCCGAAGAGTTCAGAGGGTGGAGAGTACCCGATGTGTTGATGAGCGGCAATCATCGTCTTATTGATGAGTGGCGACACGAACAAGCACTCGAGCGTACGCGCTTGCGCAGACCCGATCTGTTAAACGACTAATTTTTTCAATAACTATCCTCCGTATGCCCACCCCCAGAAGAAGTTTTTTAAAGCAACTCGCCCTGAGTAGCTCGGCCATGGCCGGTGCCCTTCCTTTACTAGCCGCCAGCGACGAGCAACTGGAGAGAGCCGAACAATTTCAGCGGTCGGCTCCTGCCTTTAATATGTGCGGGTATGCCGCCCCCAAGATCGACAATGTTCGCATTGGCATCATTGGTGTGGGCATGCGCGGGTCGGATGCCGTAGAAAGATTATCGTATATAGAGGGTACCACTATCGTTGCCCTTGGCGACAAATATCCCGATCGCATAACGCGCGCGCAAAAGACGCTGGCCAGTATGCAACGGCCGGTTGCCAAAGAATATAGCGGCGAAGAAGGCTGGAGAAAAATGTGCGAAGACCCAGACATTGATCTGATCTATACGTGTACCCCCTGGACCCTGCACACTCCCATTGCCGTGTATGCCATGACGCAAGGAAAACACGTGGCTACCGAAGTGCCGGCTGCTCTTACCCTCGATGAATGCTGGCAACTGGTCGACACCTCGGAAAAGACCAAACGGCATTGCATGATGCTCGAGAATTGTTGCTACGATTTCTTTGAACTTCTTACCCTTAATCTGGTGCGGCAAGGACTATTCGGAGAGATCGTTCACAGCGAGGGTGCTTACATACATGACCTCTCTCAAGACTGGCTCTTTAACAAGAAGGCCTATGCCGATATGTGGCGACTCAAACTTAATATAGGCAAGCAAGGAAACTTGTATCCCACCCATGGCTTGGGACCCGTGGCGCAGTGCATGAATATTAACCGCGGCGATGTAATGGAGCACCTGGTAAGTATGAGCACCGCAGACTTTAGCCTCTCGCCACTGGCCAAACAGAAAGCCGCCGCAGATCCTTTCTTTGCGCCCTATGCAGATAGTTCCTACCGGGGCAATATGAACAATACCATCATTAAAACGGTAAAGGGTAAGACGATCTTATTACAACATGATGTATCTACCCCCCGCCCCTATTCGCGTATTCATTTGTTGAGCGGCACCAAGGGCATGGCGCAAAAATGGCCCGGCCCGGCTCGTATCGCAGTTGGTCACAGCTGGCTAAAACCAGAGGAACAAAAAAAGCTCGAAGAAAAATATACCCTTCCACTGGTCAAACATATCGGAGATATGGCCAAAGAGGTAGGCGGGCACGGAGGCATGGATTTTATTATGGACTGGAGGCTGATCGATTGCTTACGAAACGGCCTCCCCCTCGATCAAGATGTCTATGATGCAGCCTCGTGGAGTTCGATCGTGCCGCTGAGCATTCGCTCGGCAGAAAAAAAGTCCAGAACCGTCGATATACCTGATTTTACGCGCGGCCATTGGAAAACCAACCAACCCGTAGCCCTTCATCTCGATGGCGGGGCGACCACCCGTGTACGCACTATTGAAAAGAAAAAAGACTAAGCGGGCGTTTTCTTTCTAAGGCGTTCCGTTAAACAAAGCTGCACCGTTTGCCGAAAGCCATTATTTTTGGAGTGCTAACGTATGCGACCCCTGCCTGCCCAATTGATTGACCCCATGTACCAGTCACCGTTGCGGTATACCCGCTACGAAAAGTTTTGGCTGCACTTCATCAACGACCCAAGGGACCTTCCCTTTATACATTTGCTTACGGCCATTCATGTGTTGGTAATTCCGCTGGCTATCTTGCTATACACTCCGCTACTGCAAGGACCCCTATGGTGGATTGCTTATGCCCTGTACTTCTACATAGCTCAACTATACTTTAAGGGCCGCTTTGGATTGATGCTGCATTGTATCTGCCATCGCAAACTATTTAAGAAAGAAGTGAGTTTCTTGCAACACTGGGTCATTTGGGTGGTGTGCCCTTTCTTTGGTCATACGCCCGAAACTTATTTTGCTCACCATATGGGCATGCATCACGTAGAAAATAACATGGACGATGATGCCAGCAGCACGCTCCGTTATCAGCGAGACAGCCTGCGAGGATTTTTGCAGTATGTACTTCGCTTTTTAGTACTGGGTTTTCGAGATACGTTCTTGTATTTCTTTAGCCGCAACAGAAAAAAATTCTACCTGCGACTTACGGCAGGCGAGATCTCCTTTTATATTTTCTGCGCCCTGATGACTTGGTACAATTGGTCAGTGACCTTACTGGTCTTTATTATCCCCTTTATTTTTGCCCGCATTGTAATGATGCTCGGTAACTGGGCCCAGCATGCCTTTGTTGATCCGGACAATCCAGAAGATAATACCATCAACTGCATCAACACCCCGTACAACAAGACTTGCTGGAACGATGGCTATCATTTTATCCATCACGAAAGACCTGCGTTGCACTACACCGATATTCCGGGTGAGTTTATCAAGAGAAAAAGCGAAATGGCCAGCCGAAAGATCCTGACTTTCGAGGGAATTCATTATTTACATATTTTTTTATGGCTAATGACCAAGCGCTACGACAAATTAGCTTCGCGACTAGTGAATATCGATAACATGTTCAGCAGCGAAGAAGAGGCCATCGCTATCTTACAGCAACGCACCCGACGATTTCATTGATATACGCTTAAAACGCTTCGCTGTTACGCTGCACTCGAACGCCTGCACCCGCAAGTCCATACTACCCCGATTACGCCTCTTGTCCGGTCCACAGCGCCCCGCCGATCGAATCGCGAGAGGCCCCGGTAACAGAAGAGAGCACCGTGTATTCCTGCCTCCAGCGCAATACGGCCATAAAGGCCATGATGAGCGCCTCTTTGTATTGTACAATATCGAGAGAAGGCACCTCGACCCCTACACCGAGCGGGGCTAATGATTCGCGAAGTTGTGCGATCAGAAAATCGTTGCAGGCCCCGCCACCGGTAGCCAGTAAGCGCAGGGCAGCTCCTTTATCGCCCATATGCGTTTCTGCCAGTTGTTGTACAGCAGAAGTTATTTGTAAAACAATGTGCCTGGTGTAAGTGGCCAACATATCAGAAACAGAAAGTCCCGAGGCCTGCACCAACGGAAATACCACATCGGTTCCAAAATCATTGGCCAGCGATTTGGGATACGGCAATTGGTAATAAGCAAGCTCCTCGAGTTTTTTGAGTAAGACTTGATCGACTCTTCCCGCAGCCGCCAGCGCTCCTCCTTTATCGTATTCAAGACCATTGAGCGCAGCGATCATGTTCAGCACCCGGTTAGCCGCGCAAATATCGAAGGCCACATACGGATCGCCGGCGTAGGAGATATTGGCGATCCCGCCGATATTCAAAAAAAAGTCTGTACCGGTAAATAAATACTTTTCTCCAATGGGAACGATCGGTGCACCCTGGCCGCCCAACGCCACATCCATAGCCCGCAGCTCGGTTACCACCGAAAGGCCGGTAAGCGCAGCCAACGAAGCGCCATCGCCCAACTGCCCTGTCATATGCCGGTTGGGCATATGAAACGTAGTATGCCCATGAGAACCAACCACGGCGATTTTATAATGCAACTGATGGCGGTCGACAAAAGCATTGACCTGCTCTCCTAACCAACGGCCATAGTCCGCATGTAACAGACAGTAATCTCGGGCAGAGAGTTCGGTAGCGCTCCGTAATCTGTCGATCCACTCCGTTGAGTAGGGAACACATTCAGCTGCCCCGAGTGTAAAACTCCATTGCCCCCCCTGTTCCAAAAAAGTAACATATGCCATGTCGAGGCCATCCAGGGAGCTCCCACTCATCAGACCAATAGAGCGATATTCCATGCAGTGAATTTTGTAGATTTGTAAAGGTAGCTTTTCTACCGAAAACTGTCGTATGGTCATTAATCTTAGTCAATCCCATTCGCTGGTCAGCAATTGGGTCAGTGAATTGCGCGATACCGCGGTACAAACCGATCGAATGCGTTTTAGAAGAAATCTCGAGCGCATTGGCGAAGTAGCCGCTTACGAGATCAGTAAAACTCTGCCTTTTATCGAAAAGGAAGTATCCACACCATTGGGCACGGCCACTCAAAAAGTATTAAAGCAACACCCCGTGCTGGCCACCATCTTAAGGGCGGGTCTTCCGCTTCACCAGGGGCTGCTCAATTATTTCGATCAATCCGATAACGCTTTTATCAGCGCCTATCGCAAACATCACCCCGACGGCAGCTTCGAGATCAGCTTGCAATATGCTTCGAGCCCCGAGCTGACGGGTCGGACACTGATCATTGCCGATCCGATGCTCGCCACCGGAGCATCGCTGGTCAAGACCATTCAAGAGCTAAAGGAAGAAGGGGAACCCAGTGAGATTCATGTGGTGGTAGCCATAGCCTGTACCGCCGGTATAGAGAACTTGCTTCGCCAGGCTCCCTACGTAAAGATTTGGTGCGGAGACATTGATGATGAGCTAACTGCAAAAAGTTACATAGTGCCCGGACTGGGCGATGCCGGCGATCTGGCCTTTGGCCCCAAGCTACAGAGCTAATAACTCGCTGAAATTCCGTAACTTTCCCCTTCGGCTGTAAAGTAAAAAGAGATGGCCACGCAATCCCGAGGCCCTAATTGCGTTATTGAATGTCGATGAGACCGATCATATTGACCCTGACCATAATTGCTGTGCTTGGCATTTCTGCCCAAGCGCAAGACCCTAATTTTTCGCAGTTCTTTGCCTCTCCCCTTACCCTCAACCCGGCCCTTACCGGCAAATTTGACGGAGCTGTTCGGGTGGCAGGTAATTACCGTAACCAATGGCCTACCATTCAAAATGCATTCGTTACCCAAACAGTATCGGTCGATTTTGGATTACTGCCCAACCGAATACCGGTAACAGACAATATGGGGGTAGGTGTTCTAGCCATGAGCGATGTGGCCGGAAACGGGGTACTCACTACCAACTATGCGGGTGTCTCTTTCTCTTACCATAAAGGAATGGACGAGGATGGATTGCACCAAGTGGGCGTGGGCTTTCAAGGCGCTTTTATCAACAAACGACTGGATGTAAGCAAACTGATCTTTGCCGATCAGTTGACGCCCTTGGGCTTTACAGGCGTAACCAGTGAGATCTTCAATAACCAACGACTCAGCATGGGTTATTTCGATCTAAGCGCCGGCCTATTGTACAGTGGCAGTACCAACGGATATAATAATTTTTATCTGGGCGCTTCTATGTACCATCTTAACCGACCCAAAGAAAGTTTTCAGGGCGGGCAGTACATTCTCAATACGCGTACTACCCTGCAAGCCGGTGGACGCATTCCCATTGGCGGCTAT
Source organism: Sphingomonadales bacterium (assembly GCA_046093525.1). Taxonomy (GTDB): domain Bacteria; phylum Bacteroidota; class Bacteroidia; order Chitinophagales; family Chitinophagaceae; genus JJ008. The sequence goes on from JBJTFT010000033.1 coordinate 17,124, forward strand.
CACTATTTTCATATAGCAGCCAATCATAGCATGCAAGCCAAGGCCACCAATACCATTGTAGGCGGGGCCTTTTCGTACAACGTAAATCGCAGCGAAGAAGATCCCGTTAATGTTTATCTGGGTAGCTGGTATCGACTAAACGATTCCTTTATCCCTTACGTAGGTCTTGAATTCAAAGGACTTCGCCTGGGCGCCAGCTACGATGCCAATACTTCGCTGCTCAGACCCGCTACCAATACGCGCGGAGGCATGGAAATTTCGCTGATCTACATTAAGCAACCTTCCGATCCGAGTCTAAAGAAACTCAACTGTCCCAAGTTTTGATCCGCTACCGGCGGCTGACCTGTATAAATTTTTTGACCCTGTGAAAGAGATCGTCATTGCATTTCGGTCCTGGCAAGAAGCGCACCAGTTTATTCGGACGCATCGGCTGCTGCGTGAAATTTTATGGCCAGGCATCGTGTACAGTGTATTGGTGATTACGTCCCTTTATTTTTTTGCAGGATCGTCGAGTGAGGCCGTTACATGGATGAGCGAGCAACTCGGCATCGAAACCTGGTTACAGCAAGAACGCAACGAGTGGCTCAGTTTTTTATTTGTGATGAATGGGATGATGCTACGGCTGGTGCTGATGATCTTTTATTTCTCGCTATTCAAATACCTATTACTGGTGATCGGCTCTCCTGCCTTTACCTATTTGAGTGAAAAAACAGAAGCCCTGCTAGATGGCAAGGAGCATCCCTTTAGCTGGTCCGATGTTAAAGAAGATGCCAAGCGAGGCATCCGACTGGCCGTTCGCAACGCTGGCAAGCAGACCTTATATTTTATAGGCTTGATCTTGCTCTCGCTGGTACCCTTGGCCGGCTGGATCACTCCGTTAATGGCACTGGCACTCGAATCGTATTACTATGGTGTATCGATGCTTGATTATTCGTTTGCACGCAATCGATTTACGCTTAAAGAAAGTCTTTTATTCTCGTCGCAACACAGAGGATTGGCCATTGGCAATGGAATTGTTTTCTTTGCCATGCATGCGATGGTTTGGCTGGCCCCTGCCTATGCCATAATAGCTGCTACCCTGAGCGTGCGCCAGGTAAAAAAACCATGACCACCGTATACCTGATACCCGCCCCGCTCGATCCCGACGTAACTCAGGTGCTTCCCGCTTATGTAATGGAGGCCGTAAAAGAATGCAAGGTATTTTTCGTGGAGAACGAAAGAACCACCCGTCGCTACTTTAAGAAATGCTGGAAAGAAATGGTCATCGATGAGTATGGTTGGCATACGATCGGCGAACCTGGTGTTGATAAGGCCTTTTTAGAGGCCCTCAATAACCACCGCACTATCGGCATTGTTAGCGAAGCAGGCTGTCCGGGCGTGGCCGACCCGGGCCAAGAGCTGACCGCGCTTGCTCACCGACACGGTGCCACCGTTAAACCCCTTGTTGGGCCCAGTTCTATTTTACTGGCACTAATGGCGAGTGGAGGTAATGGGCAACAGTTTCATTTTTATGGATATTTACCCATAGAAGAGAAGGCGAGAGAGAAAATGATCCGGCAAATAGAGTCTGCTGCCAAAAAAGAGAATACGACGCAACTCTTTATTGAAACCCCATACCGTAACAATCAACTGTTGGCCGCATTGCTTCAACAGCTGCAGCCCTCTACGCTTCTTTGCCTAGCCGTAGCGTTGACCGGACCTGCCGAGTGGGTGCGTACCCAAACGGTGGCCGAGTGGAAACAACAGCTTCCTGATCTACATAAACGCCCCGTAATTTTTTTAGTACTCCCCGATCGCTGATCAGCCGGGTATTTCAGCGAGCATACAACGTGCGCTACCACCCCCGGCCTCTTCGATAGTAGAGAGTGCACAGTGCACAATTTCGTTGTAGAAGCTCAGTTGTTCACATTGCAACGGGGTCAACGATCGATAAGCTTTCGTACTCATGACCAGTAAGGGCAGCCCACCATGACCCTGAAGTTCGAGCATATTACCTGCAAA
>JBJTFT010000034.1:0-6024 GCA_046093525.1 Sphingomonadales bacterium
GCCAAAACCTATAAAAGAATCGTACGACAAAACGTTGTTCTATCAGCTGCCTACTATAACTCCGTTATCTTCGGCCGCTGCGCCCGATGCTGCCGCAGCGCAGAATACCGCTATAGCAGCTACACAGCCCCCCTCGTTGCAACGATCGTTGGTAGACTCAAGTCTTAAGCTGTACAACGAACTACTCGGCTATTCTTGGCGACTGTCTTCTTCGGTAACCCCTGCCTTGAACCTTAATAAAGACAGCAGCTTGCGGCCGGAACATTACCGCCTGCAAGTAACTGAAAAAGGAATCCAGATCGATTTTGCCGATCGTTCGGGTTGGCAACATGCCCTTTACTCACTAGCGCAACTTACCCGGAATATAAACAGTCAACTGGGTTTATTTTACTGTGCTATCGAAGACGGACCAGCGCTCTCATTTAGGGGTATTCATATGTTTACGGGTCCTACCTCGTGGCCATTCCACAAAAAAATGTACGACCAGGTTCTGTTACCTCTTAAGATGAACAAGACCGTGCTTCAATGTGAGCAGTCCACCTGGACCTACTTTCCGGAAATTCACAATAGTATCTCTGTTCCGTTGGCGGACCTGCAAAAAGAGTTTACTTACCTACGAGAAAAACAGGTTGAACCTATTCCCCTTATTCAAAGCCTGGGGCACATGGAGTGGTTCTTTAAACCCCACTCCACGCGCAAATGGGCGGTTAATCCGCAGTATCCCTATACGCTCCATCCTAACAAATCGGCGGCTCGCAAGGCTATTCTTTCTATTTGGAATGAGGCCTTTACCCTGTTACAACCCAAGACCATTCATGTGGGATTCGATGAGATCGGTATGATCGGATTTCAGTTGCCCAGAGAAAAAGAAGTACAATTCTTTAAAAAGCAGCTTGGCGTACTAGACCGCTATGCCCGATCAAAAGAGGCTGCATTGATGATCTGGGGCGATATGGGACTGGCACCCGGCGAGGGCCCTGATGCCTGTAATGGTATCGATCCTATTCGAGCGCGCACCATACGAAACAGTATTCCAAAAGGTACCTGGATCGCCGACTGGCATTACCTGGGTAATCCAGATCCGGAGGTCTACAAAAAAAGTTTGCAACTATGGCAGCAAGAGGGATTCAAACCCCTGGCCTCTCCTTGGCTTTTACCCAACAACGTGAGAGGGTTTACATTGGCGGCCATTGAGCAACAGGCAGGACTATTACAAACCACCTGGGCCGATTTTGAAAGCAGCGAAAAAAATATGCTACTCAATATCGAGCAATTTGGCGCCTATGTGCTCGCACTCGACTATGCGTGGAGTGGACGAAAAGAATTACCCCACGCCTTTCTCTACGATCCGGTTCAACTCTTTACACAACGCTTCTATGCCCAACCCAAACCCGTGGATGTCAGGTGGGGTCAAAAAATAGATACGACCATTTCTTTTCGAAATCGCACGATAACAAGAGGAGCAAACAGACCTACTGCTCTGTCCATCGCTATTGCTCAAACCATTCCATTGATCGGATGCAGGCTCTCTGCTTTTACGGAAACGATAGTACCAGAGGCAACCCCCGTGTGCGTACTGCGAGGCTTTTTTAAGGAGAAACTGGTCGTTGAAAAGATTATACGATACGGCGCCGAAGTGCGGGCCCTACAAGATCACAGAATATGCTATGCGCACATTGGTCGAGAAGATCTAGATAAAAAAGATTTTCATCTCTTCTTCGAAAAGCCGTTATTGCTCGACAAGATCACCTTGAGCATCCTACATTCTGGGGTAGGCTTTACCCTCAACCAACTTATATTGATCGAGTAATGGCGCTGGCCGTTATGTTTTCCACAACCATCGCCGCTTGACCGAATAACGAGTGACTAGTATTACTGCACCCGTAAAGAGCAGCCCCTTCAACAATCCTTGCCAGGGTGAATGGATCAGACCATCCCAGTACACCTTGATACCGGTTAACGAAAATAAAGGCAAGATGAGTAAAGACCCCGCCACGTACGCGAGCATCGGATTTTTTCCAATATCGATCAGCGGTGCTAATAGATAGCGACCCATTACCTGAGCCGATAAAAAACGAAATAATGGCAGCAAGAGAAAAGCAAAACCACTGCACACAAAATAATAACTAAAGGTTGAGGGATCTTTTTTGATGCCGCCCTCGTAAGGCTCCATTAGCAGCCCTATGAATAACAATACCCATCCCGCCATCATCATATCCTTAACAGACCGTTGACTAGTATTTCGAAAGACAAAATATAATAAGACGGTACTTAAAAAAAACAAGATCCAGATCGATACACCTTGTAAGGAGGCAGGCTGTTGCCGATACAAGAGCAAATACAAAAAGCCCATCAGCAGTAAGACCACGGTACTCCCATAGACCCATTGCATCACAGGTCTGGCCTTCAATGGCTCTCTCCACGAATCAGTCAGCATCCACTCTCCGGCCAGTGTACCCGGAATTACAATAAAAAGATACTTGAGAAAATAGAACTTATAAAGCCAATCGAATTTGAATCCGGCTATCTGGTTAAAATAAAAGAAAGCTTTTACCGGATTGTCAGCGGGCTCTCTGGCCGATAGAATAATAGCAGCTACCGCAGGCAAGATCAACAGGCGAAGTAGCGGACGATGTGCCGTAAAATAATAAAGCAACAAACCAAAAAAAGCCATGTTAGACAGCACCATTAAAATAATATCACTTTTATAGAGATCAAATCCGGCTCCCTTATGAAAAGGAAGTCGAGCCAACAAAAAAAGAGCAAGTACAAAACAGCCGCCACGGATCCATTTTTGATAACGCCCTGCCAGGCCAAAAAACCCCCGATAAAAAATTCCGAACAACAACGCAAAGGCCGACAGCGATAAGCACTGCTCTTTAACACCCGGCTCCGAAGAAATGACCCAGGCCTTGAGGTGCTGGCTGAAAAGCGCAAAGAAAGCCAACAAAAAAAATCGCTGGGTGGCCAGCTTCCATAAATGCAATGCGGGCCTATGTTGTTCAATAGCACCTCTAAGCGCCAATGGAAAATCGGCTCCCATACTAAATAAAAAAAATGGAAAGACCAGATCGACCCAGGTAATGCCAGGCAGCGTTGGATCAAATTGATGTAGCGGCGGCGGCACCTGCGCGTGGTACATCCATGCGGGTAATACACCTCCAAAGGCAATACTGCCCGATAACACCATCCCTACGATGGCGAGTCCGCGCAGCGCATCCAACGAAGATTCTCTATGCATAATTCCGTATGATAAAAGAAAAATAGAAAGTTCCGCCGATCAAAAAAATTTGTCTGATGAAAGATAAAAAAAAGAGGCCGTTCATAAGCGAACGACCTCTTGATTTTGGTTTACATAAAACAGATTACTGCCATCCGGGGTTTTGAACGATGTTCTTGTTCTTATCGATCTCCCCCTGTGGAATAGGCCAAAGCTTGTAACGTGCGTTGGTATTAACGCGGGTCTGCGCCCTTGTTTTTAAACGCTTGGTAATGCTGGCGGCAGAATAGACCGGAAGACCATCGGCATTAAAGCTCGGTGTCTCGGCAGGATCGGCCGGGTTCAATGATACGCCCACCACAGGCATGGTCATGGCTGTATTGTAGAGATCCCAGCGGCGAAGATCGATCAGGCGAAGACCTTCCCCTGCAAACTCTACAGCACGCTCTCTGCGAACGATCTCGCGCAGCGCAGCCGCATTGGCGGTAGTAACAGCTGGCATACCGGCACGGGCGCGAACTGCATTGATCGCATTCCATACGGTACCATCGATCTCTCCTAACTCAACCTTGGCCTCAGCATAAGTGAGTAAGATCTCGGCATAGCGCATGTTAATGTACCCGGTCTTGGTCTCCCAAGAATATTGAGTGGAATCAATGTATTTTCTCCATACATAGCCCACACCCCCACTGCTTCCGGTTGCACCGGCAAACCAAGGCGATACCAAATAGCCGATCCAGTCGATGTTATTTGGGCGGCTGTCATAGACACCGGTGTTCCAGTTGAACTTGAAAACGGTATTGCTATAGATATTAAAGATGGTACGCTCCTTAGGTTGTACGTATGGAAGACTCGCTGCCAGCGCGGTATTATGCACCATGGTATCTCCCTGCATATATACGGTCCAGCGCAAACGAGGATCACGATTTTGCGAAGGAGCCGCAGCACTATACAGAGAAGAAAGATCGATACGATTTCCATCACGAGCCTCGTAGAGGTCTACCAATTGTTGGCTGGGAAAGTGACTGCTTTGAGACGTACCCACTTGGCGTGGAATGGTCAACACCATCAGCCAGTTCTGTGGATTGAGTACATCGGTGGGATAGGTTTGAACGAACATCAACTCGCGGTTCACATTCGAACGCTGACCGGCAAGCATAAACAGATCGGTGTAGCGAGGGTTAAGCCCGTATCCATTCGAAGAGATCACGGCAAGTGTAGCAGCCTTGGCGGTCGCATAGTCTTTGATCAGCATGGCCAAACGAGCCTTGAGACCAAGAGCCACGCCTTTATTAACGCGTCCATAGGCAAGTATCGGTTGAGAACCGGCCGCATCAAAGCCGGCAGCTGCCTCGTCGAGATCTTTGTACAAACTGGCCACAGCAGCAGCCCTTGGGGTTCTGCTGATAGTTTCGTACTCAGAAGGATCAAGCGGCTTAGTATAAAATACAGGGTCACCGAACCATCCGATCAAATGGTAGTAGGCCCAGGCACGCAGCACTAACGCTTCGGCACGTAACCGCGCATAGTTGGCAGGGGCTACATTGTCTTTACCCTTGGTCATTCCATCGAGCATGGTATTGGCACGACTAACTAATCGATAGGCCTGTGTCCATGAATTACCCGGCAGTGAGTTACCGATCAAAAAAGGACCTCCATCGCCCATGGCTACCTGATCTTCGGCATTACCCGTACGCTTAATGGCCAGATCGGTCGATGATTCAATGGCAAACAACAACGGCGTGTTATTGGGGAATTGCCAGAAGGCAGCCGCGTACACCCCATTGAGGGCGAGATTCATTTCTTCCTCCGACTGCATAAAGGTGGCCGATGAAGAACTATCCAGCGGCTGGCGGTCGAGGAATTTGCTACAACCTGCTAAACCAAGCAAGGCTGTCAACATCAGTATGGAACTTATCTTTTTCATACTATCCTGATTTAGTTGGTTAGAAATTAATGTTTACACCAAAAGTGAATGTTCTCATCAAGGGATAGAACTCTGCGTTCGCGTTGTTGATCTCGGGATCAAATCCATCCCATGCGTTGGTAAGCGTAAGCAGGTTCTGTCCGCTAATGTATACTTTGGCAGAACTAAGGGGCACTCCGGTCTTCTTTAACCAGGCAGCCGGAACGCGGTAGGCCAGGTTTACGTTCTTGACACGGAAAAAAGATGCATCCTTTATCCAATGCGAAGAGGCCACGAAGTTATTACCCCCCGATCCGGAAGGCAACAAACGAGGAAAGCGGGCATTCGGATTATTGGGCGTCCAGTAATCTTTATGCATATTGAGCAACGAGGCGGCAAAATCTCCACTGGCAAACGGAATAGCACCAGTACCACTGTAATAATTGTTGCGCATGCCCACTCCCTGTCCAAATACATTCAGATCGAAATTTCCAACCGATAGATTAACATTGAGGCTATACTCATAACGAGGAAAGTTGTTTCCAATAAAGGTGCGGTCGAAGTTGTCAACCTTGCCATCGGGCTTTCCATCGGGTCCGCTAATGTCGGCGTACTTAACATCGCCAGGCTTGGTACCGACCGTTGGATTCGAACTCCAGGGTACACCAAACTGCACAGGAGAATTCTTTACATCGTTCGAGTCGCTAAAATATCCGATCGACTGATAACCGAAATAAGACCACAATGCCTGACCGGGCGTGGCACGAATAGAGCCGCCATCTAAGAAGGGCACACCGGGTAAGGTCAGCACCTTGTTGCGCACATCAGAGATCATAGCTGTTACATCGAGCTTTACTTTATTGCTAAGTGACTTGCGGTAGTTGGCGCTAAATTCCCA
>JBJTFT010000035.1:0-4183 GCA_046093525.1 Sphingomonadales bacterium
AAAGTACTCTCTACCGATCCGCTATGATACGGTCCACCCCCACCGTAAGCACCCGTGGGCACTCGAAGAACCATGGATACCGGAAATTTTCCCCGGCTGAGATAACAACACTTGGATAATTCCGTCACCAGATGATTAAACCCGGGATAAATATAATCGGCAAATTGTACTTCTACGATCGGGCGAAGTCCTACTGCAGACATGCCGGCCGTAGATCCAACGACATAGGCCTCTTGAATAGCCGTGTTAAATACACGATGCTCTCCAAAGACATCGGCCAGTGTAGCGGCTTCTCGAAAGACACCCCCCAGTCGTTTACCTACATCCTGTCCGTAAAGTAAGGCTTCCGGATGCTTTTGCATGATCTCCTTGATAGCAAAAAGGGCCGCATCTACCATCATGATCTTAGAAGCCCCCACCGGGGCACGCTGCCCTTTCTCCTCAACGATCGGAGTGGGTGCAAAAATGTGATCCGTAACGGTAGCGGGCAATGGGGCTGCCGCGGCCGTGGCCCGGCTAAAATCGTCGGCCACTGTTTGAGAGGCTCTTTTTTCGATCGAGCGTAACTCCTCTTCCGAAATACCCTCACTAAGCAGCCGCAGGCGTAATTTGGGACGAGGATCATGCAACAGATGAGAAGCAAACTCCTGATCTTCTCTATAGAATTCGCGGCGCACCCCACTGGTATGATGCCCCAACAAGGGTACTTGCGCATGTACCAGATAAGGCTTGCGCTGTTGACGAACGGTAGCTGTCACTTCTTTTAGCACCGATAACGACGCCTCAAAATCGGATCCATCTACCTGCACCCTCCCCATTCCTTTAAATCCGGCGGCATACTCGAATGCGTTCATGGCACGTGCCTCGGGGGCCGTTACACTTATACCCCAATTATTATCCTGCACCAGATATATGATGGGCAATTGTTTGAGGACGGCAAATTGAAAGGCCTCACTCACCTCTCCTTCGGTAACACTGGCATCGCCCATAGAACAGATAACGATGGGTGGCGTAGCTGCTCTCATACAGGCAGGTGCCTGTTCTTTTAAAACAGCCGGTTCCATTTGTTGCAGCGTTTCCCAATAGTGTATGGCCTGCGCTATACCGGTAGTTGGAATCACCTGCATACCGGTGGCACTGGATTGATGAATGATAGTAGGTTTATCGGGCCCGCGGTAACTGGGATGTGAGTAATATTCTCTTCCTCCGGAAAAAACATCATCGCCCTTGGCCAGTAATTGCAACATCAACTCAAAAGGGCTAAAACCTAATCCCAATAATAAACTCTCATCGCGGTAATAAGGGCTTACAAAATCGTGCGGTTGCAAACAAAAGGCAGCGGCTAATTGAATGGCCTCGTGGCCACGCGAAGTGGAGTGCACATACTTGCAAATAGGGCGATTCGCCTCATAGGTCTCGGCCATGGCTGCTGCCTGACACATGAACTCATAGGCCGATAATAAAGAGGTAGTTGAACGCATGATGGAGTTTCCTACTGAATGGAAAATTCAAAAGCAGAATCGTCTTCGACAAACCCTTCGAGCACATCGCCCGGTTCAACGGGGCCTACCCCCGCGGGCGTTCCGGTAAAGACCAGATCGCCAGGCTCGAGTGTAAAATATTGTGTGATGTGAGACAACAGCGTGTCGAAATCAAAGATCATTTGCGAAGTGCTGGCTTGCTGTACGATGGATTTGTTTTTATATAAACAAAAATGAATATCGCGCTTGTTGCGAAAACGATCGGCCGGCATCCAGGTACCCAGTACCGCAGCGCCATCGAATGCCTTTGCCTTTTCCCAGGGCAATCCTTTTTCTTTTAGCTGTTGTTGCAGATCGCGGGCCGTAAAATCAATACCGGCCGTGATGGCATCATAGTAGTTTGCCGCATCTGCCTTCGCGATCGCTTGGGCCCTTTTAGCGATACGAAGTACTAATTCGCATTCATAGTGTATCTCGTTCGAGAAGTGTGGAATACTGAATGCGCTGCCATTGGGCAACAGCGACGTCTCCGGCTTAATAAAAATAACAGGGTCGGTGGGCACCTCATTTCCCAACTCGCGGGCATGAGCCACATAATTTCTTCCAACGCAAACGATCTTCATAGGGTATTATTCAGGTAAAGCTTTTTTGATTATAAAGATTCATGGCCGCTTCGAGATCTTGTGTGGCGATCACTTCTATGGCATCGACACAATGGGCGATCTTATTTGCAACTTGTTTCTCTTCTCCGCTTTTCCAGCGAGATAATACAAAATCGGCTTGCTTTCCCTTAGGAAAATCGCTGCCGATGCCAAAACGAAGCTTAGGATATTGAATGGTTCCTAAACAGTCTTGGATGCTTTTTAATCCATTGTGACCAGCGTCGCTGCCCCCGGGCTTTATGCGGATCTTGTCGAGTGGAAGGGCCAGATCGTCTACCACTACCAACAACGAGGCCACCTCTAGTTTCTCTTTATCTAACCAGTATTTGATGGCTTTACCACTCAGGTTCATATAGGTGGTGGGGCAGACACAAACAAACTGCTTTCCCTTCCATTTTACTTCGGCAACGTAGGCCAACCGGTCTACCCGAAATTGCCCGCCATGTCGCTGCACGAAGGCTCCCACCACATCAAATCCGATGTTGTGTCGGGTATGCGCATATTCATCGCCCACATTACCTAAGCCGGCCAGCAGTATTTTCATGTTGATTCGAGGCTCAAATATCGGTCTTCGCCAATAAAAAACCCGCATCGACAGATGCGGGTTTTGCAAAAGAAGTTCAGACTTACGTTGAATTATTTCTTGGCAGCGGCGGCGGCAGGTGCAGCAGCAGCGGCAGGTGCGGCGCCGGCAGCAGGGGCCGTGGCCTCTTCTTGCTTCAGCTGACGGGTCAATACCACCGAAGCGATAGGAATACGGGGAGAGTTCAAGATCTCGTATTCAGCGATCTTGACATCCTCTACGCGGATATTACCGTTCAATTCAAGATTGTCGATGCTCACCTCGATCTGCTCACGCAGATGCTTGGGATAGGTCTTTACCTTGAGGGATTTCATTTTGGTGATGAGCTTACCGCCATCTTTTACCCCTTTGGAGGCGCCCACGAATTTGAGCGGAATGTTAGCGATCACCTTTTTGTCCTCTACCAACTCCAACAGGTGAACATGCGTCAACTGGTCGTTGACCTTATCGAACTGCAGGTCTTTAAGGATGGTGTTGTAGGTTTTGCCGTCGATCTTAACTTCGGCGATCTGGAAACTTGGTGTGTACACTAAATTTTTGAAAGCCGCAGCAGGAGCATAGAAATTGACCTCCTGTGCACCCCCGTAAATTACACCAGGCACCATTTCCTGAGAGCGGAGTTGACGGGTGGCTGTTTTGCCAAATCCGGTCCTCAGTTGTCCTTCGATTGTAATTGTGTTCATGCTATTTTGTTTTATTGGTTCACTTGTTCTTGAGCTGTGAGTGAACGAAGAGACTGGTAATACTCTTGTTCTCAAATGCGTTTCGAATGGCCACTGCAAAAAGTTCGGCCACGCTTAACACTTTGATCTTTCCACTCACTGCCTTTACCGGGATCGTATCACAAACCACGAGTTCTTCGAGCACACTGTTTTCGATATTCTCGTAGGCCTTACCGCTCAACACCGGATGCGTGATAAGAGCTCTTACGGAGCGTGCACCTTTTTCTTTGAGCAGCCCCGCGCTTTTGGCGAGGGTCCCACCCGTGTCGCAGATGTCATCGATTAACAACACATCGCGATTTGTAACATCCCCAATTACTACCATGCTGGCTATTTCGTTGGCTCGCTTCCGGTGCTTGTCGCAGATCACCATTTCGGCATTGAAATAACTGGCAATCTCACGAATCCGGTTGGTAGCTCCCACATCGGGGGCCGCAAAGGTAAGATTTTCCAACTTTAAACTCTCTATATAAGGGATAAAAACAGCGTGACTATCCAAGTGATCAACGGGGATGTCAAAATACCCCTGAATCTGGGGAGCATGAAGGTCCATGGTGATAACCCGATCGGCACCAGCAGCTACTAACATATTGGCTACCAGCTTACTACCAATTGCCACGCGAGGCTTGTCCTTGCGATCTTGACGGGCATAACCGTAGTAAGGTATGACCGCAATTACCTTATAAGCAGAGGCTCTGCGCGCCGCATCAATCATGAGAAGCAGCTCCATTAAAT
>JBJTFT010000036.1:0-5564 GCA_046093525.1 Sphingomonadales bacterium
GACCGCATTGGCGACCACCATGGTATGCACTTCTTTTTCGAGTAGCCCGGTATTCTCATCTTTGAATGGGCTATAGTCTAACAATACTTTCTCGAGAGCATGCCCGTTAACAAATAAAAAGTACAGGATAAAATAGAGAAAGAAAGTAGTGGACAGCGTATTAAAGGTGGCTCCCAAAATCTGCGGCAGTAGTCCGGCCAACCAGTTGCCCAGCTTGCTGATATAGTCGTCACTGACCAGCGTTATGGAATAGCGCTGCTCGATATCGGTAGCCAGCTGTTGCAACGAGGTGACCAGTTCGCCGGAATGTTGTAACGCATATGCGATCTTACCAGAGAGCATTTGAACCAATAAGTAAACAGGAAAGAGAATGGCGATCAGTGAGAGGAACATGAGCAACGAGGCAGCCGCCCCTCTTTTCCATTTTCGTTTATCGGTCAAGTAATTATACTGCTTACGAAGCAAAATATAAAGCGTGAGCGCACCGAGTAAGGCCGGAAAGAAAGAATAAAGTTGATAGAATAAGACGACGCCAATAAATAAGATCAGCGCAATCAAAAAAAGCTGGCGCAGCCGGTTCGTATCGATCGCGTTATTCATGATACTTAAAAGTAAAAAAAATTATACAGCTCGCAATCGGATTGCCGCCTGTTCTAGCGTCTCTATTTTTTTAGCAAAACAGAAACGTAATACCTTATTGTCTTGTCCATCGGCATAAAAGGCCGAAACAGGGATCGGGGTAACCCCGGCCTCGCGGGTAAGCCGAATGGCAAAATCGTTGTCGCCTTCTTGGCTGATACGATCGTAGGTAGCCAAAATAAAGTAACTGCCATAACTGGGTAATAGATCGAAACGCGACCCCTTCATGAGCGTTATAAAAGCATCGCGACGGGTTTGCATATCTCGACCCAATTGCAAGTAGGCGTCTCGCTGCGGTAAAAAAGAGGCCAGCGCCACCTGTACCGGAGTAGGACAACTAAAACAATTGTACTGGTGGATCTTTCGAAACTCTCGCATCAAATTCGGAGGAGATACAACGTATCCCAGCTTCCAGCCCGTACAGTTGTACACCTTTCCAAAAGAAAAACAAACAAACCTTCGCGAGAGCAGATCCGGATAACGAAGAATTGAGCAGTGCTGACGGCCGTCAAAGATGAGATGTTCGTAGACCTCATCACTAATAATAATAATATCCGTGCCCTCGACCAGTAAACGAAGCGAAGCAATATCCGACTCGGACCAGACAGCACCCGTAGGATTATGGGGCGTATTAATTAAAATCGCCCTTGTATTAGGGGTAATAGCGGCTTTTACCTGCTGCCAATCGATCGTATAGTGTGGATGTACCAACGAGAGACGGACCGCTTTGGCTCCATTAAGCTCGATGGCAGGAATGTAACTATCGTAGGCCGGCTCGAATACGATCACTTCATCTCCGGGTTGCAAAATGGTGGTAAAGGCCGTGTACAAGGCATAGGTGCCACCCGGTGTAATGGTAATATCCGTGTCGGGACTGACCGCTGTTTGATATAGAAAAGAGATCTTTTCGGCAATGGCCTCACGCAGGGGTAGCCACCCCGCCATGGGAGCGTATTGATTATGCTGGTCGTTCATGGCCTTTGTGACAAGCCCGATCAGTTCTGCACTCATTGGAAAATCCGGAAAACCCTGGCCCAGATTGATGGCCTTATGCTCGAGGGCCAGCGCACTCATGGTCGTAAATATGGAGGTGCCGACCGCAGGTAATTTAGAGATCAGCTTCATAGGTATTGATCGCCCATATTTCGTTTAACCTCGGCTACGTATTCTTTGATCTGCTGCTCTTTTTCTTTTTTACAGATCAAAAGCGCGTCGGGCGTAGCTACAATTATGTAATCACGAAGGCCTTGTAGCAGGACTAGCTTGTTATCAGGAACATGCACCACGCAATTATTGGCATCGACCACCATTACTTGTTTGCCGACCACGGCATTGCCAAAATAATCCTTCTCCATATTGTCCCAGGCGCTGTTCCAGGTACCCAGATCGCTCCATCCAAAATCGGCCGGGATCACGTACACATTATTTGCCTTTTCCATCACACCCACGTCAATAGACGTATTGGTACAAAGCGGATAGATCTTTTCGATCGCCTTTTGCTCGCCTACCGTATTATAATGGGCCCGCTCGGCTGCAAAGACTTCGAAAACTTCGGCCAGATGTTTTTCCAATGCATCTAAAATGGCAGAGACCTTCCAGGTAAAGATGCCGGCGTTCCATAAAAAATCGCCACTGGCAATAAAAGCGCGAGCGATCTCTACACTTGGTTTTTCCGTAAAGGTCTTAACCTTAAATACATCGGGGGCTACGGTCGTCATCTCGTGTTGTATGTAGCCATACCCGGTATTGGGATGAGAAGGTTTGATGCCGATCGTAACGAGCGCATTATTTTGCTCCACGAATTGCAACGCTGTTTGAGCCGTCGTTACAAATTGGGTGGTCTCGGTAACCAAATGATCGGCGGGTGCAGCGATCATCACAGCATCGGGATTGATCGTCTGCAATTTAAAAGCGATATACGCTATACAAGCGGCCGTATTTTTTCGGGAAGGTTCGGCTAAAATATTCTCGGCCGGAAGATCGGGCAGTTGCTCTTTGACGATCGATACATATTCAGCAGAGGTAACCACGAAAACATTCTCGGCAGGCACTACCTGGCTATACCGGTCATAGCTTTGTTGAATCAGTGTACGACCCAGCCCGAGAATATCCAGAAACTGCTTGGGATAACGACTTCGGCTCATCGGCCAAAACCGACTGCCGATACCCCCTGCCATAATCGCCACGTAATGATTAGAATTCATAAGATAAGGTTAGATAAGGCCCTCGCGCATCAGGTCGTGAATATGCAATACGCCTCTGTAATTTTTTTCATCGGCCACCACCAATTGAGAGATATGATGTTTTGTGAGCACCTCTAGTGCCACAACCGCTAATTCATCGGGATGAATAACGCGGGGAGAGGGCGTCATGATATCTGCAGCCGTCAGTGAATCGATAGGCGTACCCTTCTCGAGCATTCGTCGAAGATCTCCATCGGTAACGATGCCCAGCACGTGACGGGTTTCGTCTGTAACGACCGTTACACCCAACCGACCCGTGGTCATCGATACGATCACCTCACGAATACTTTGTGTGGGACCGATCTGCGGCATGCTATTCTTCGAAGAGAGATCGCCCACGCGCAGGTATAATTTTTTTCCTAACGCGCCGCCAGGATGATAGCGGGCAAAATCGTCGGAATTGAATCCTTTCAACTCCATCAAACAAACGGCTAAAGCATCTCCCATTACCAATTGTGCGGTGGTGCTGCTGGTAGGAGCTAAATTATTAGGGCAAGCCTCTGCCTCTACGGTCGTATCCAATATACAAGTAGCCTCTTGGGCAAGCGAAGAAGTTGTATTTCCCACAATGGCGATGAGCGGATTTCCAAAATTGCGAATCAGCGGAAGCAATACCCTGATCTCGGGACTCTCGCCACTCTTACTGATAATGATCACGACATCTTCGGGTCTGATCATCCCCAGATCTCCATGCGTGGCATCGGCAGCATGCATAAATAAAGAAGGGGTGCCCGTAGAATTAAAGGTAGCTGCCAGCTTTTGAGCGATCACGGCACTTTTACCAATACCGCTTACCACTACCCGGCCTTTGCAATCTGCCATAAGCCGAACCGCATTCTCAAAATCACTATTGATAGAACCGCGAAGGGCCTGAATGGAACGTGCCTCAAGATCGATGGTCTGGAGGGCAATTTGTTTAACCGATGCGTTCATGAAAAGGAGGACTTCAATACGCTAACGGTTGTTAGCTTATTATGAAGACGTGTCAAAATTACTTGATTTATACTCATCGAAGCCCTGCTGATGAGAACCATCTACAAATCATATATAATCAATTGATTAACAATGATATTTATCTTTTTTAGAAGATTTGATCGAAAAAGTTAAACAAGCACGGAATTCTGTTGTTTTAATCGGGCAGACCCTCACCTAAAAAGAGTACCTTAAGAGAATTAATGGGAATCATCACCAAGAAGAAAGCACCTGTTCGCTCTGTTTCAAAACGGTTCGACCTACACCAATCCCTTCAGCATTATTTTGGGTTTTCGTCCTTTAAAGGCACCCAAGAGAAAGCCATAGAGAGTCTGCTGGCCGGCCGCGATACGTTTGTGATCATGCCCACCGGGGGTGGCAAGAGTCTTTGCTATCAGCTGCCCGCATTGGTAAGCGAGGGGGTCGCTATCATCGTTTCTCCTCTGATCGCATTAATGAAGAACCAGGTCGACCTTATTAGGGGCTACAGCAGCAGTGACGACGTGGCGCACTTTCTCAATTCGACCCTTAGTAAAAAAGAGATCCGCGAAGTACACGACGACCTTGCCAGTGGAAAGACCAAGCTGTTGTACGTAGCGCCCGAAACACTCACCAAGCCAGAGAATCTTTCCTTTTTCGCAGATCTGACCATCTCTTTTTTTGCCGTTGATGAAGCGCACTGTATCTCTGAGTGGGGACACGACTTCAGACCCGAGTATCGGCGCTTGCGCGAAATGATGATTCAGATCAACCCGGAGGTGCCCATGATCGCACTGACCGCTACGGCTACGCCCAAAGTGCAAAGCGATATCGTCAAGAACCTGGAGCTTCGGGATCCCAACGTCTATTTATCGTCATTCAACCGCCATAATCTTTATTACGAGGTACTACCCAAGATCAAAAAGGCGCAGACCGAAGAGAATATCGTTCGCTTTATTAAGGGGATGAAAAAGAAGAGCGGTATCATCTACACCCTTAACCGCAAGACGACCGAAGAGCTGGCCGATATATTGATGGCCAATGGGATCAAGGCAGTGGCCTATCATGCCGGCCTCGATGCCAAGGTGCGTGCAGAACGACAAGATCAATTCTTGGGTGAGGACGTTCAAGTTATTTGCGCCACCATCGCCTTTGGGATGGGGATCGATAAGCCTGATATCCGTTTTGTGATCCACTACAACATTCCCAAGAGCATCGAGAACTATTATCAAGAGACCGGGCGAGCCGGCCGCGACGGACTCGAAGGAAAATGTATTTTATACTACTCGCACAAAGATGTATCGAAGCTCGAACACCTGATGCGCGATAAGCCGCTCAGTGAACGAGAAGTAGGTGCTCAGTTGATCAACGAGACCGTATCGTTTGCCGAAACCGGTGTTTGTCGTCGAAAAGTACTGATGAAATATTTTGGAGAATGGTACGACCAAGAAAACTGTGGCGCCTGCGATAACTGTAAACACCCCAAAGAAAAGATCGAAGCCAAAGAAGAGGCCATGTTGGCCTTGAAAGCCATCGAAGAGCTGGATGAACGATTTGCCACCGACTATGTGGTCGACATCATCTGTGGTAAGCTGACACCACAGATCACGATGTTCCGTCACGAAGGGCTTGGCGCCTTTGCCAGCGGGAATGACCAGGAACCTTTCTTTTGGCAATCACTACTTCGTCAATTGATCCTCGAGGGGTTACTGGTAAAAGACATAGAGGAGT
>JBJTFT010000037.1:0-3955 GCA_046093525.1 Sphingomonadales bacterium
TCTTCTAGATGACGGCGGGTACCAGGGCTGAGCCAATAAGCACGGTCGTTCCAGCTGCCGCCTTTGTATACTTTAGAGCGCAGTGGATCGATCAGTGTCGATACACCATATCCGTAAGTTGCCGCAGAAAGTGAGTCGCCATCCAAGAAGTCTGTTACATTACCGCGCTGATAATTTCTTCTGTTACGAGCATCGGCTTCCGTTACCTCTAACATCTTAACACGCCCAAGACTATCTCGCTCGTAACGGCTGGTGGGGTCTAGGGTAGTAGAATCAGCTACATAAAGCTTCATGAACTTATTTCCTCTAAAAGGAGCGGGTTGGTCGTCAAAATCAAGGCTAGATAGTGGGCGATAGGCGTCTTCTACCCACTCACTCACATTACCGGCCATATTGTAAAGACCAAATCCATTGGGATAAAACGATTCTACGGGCGCGGTATAAAAAGCACGGTCGTTCAATCCACCGGCCACACCGGCGTTGTCTCCCGATCCACGTTTAAAGTTGGCATAGAACTGACCTTGCAGACTTCCTTTGCGATTCTCACGCAGTCCGTTTACATTTTGTCCCCAGGGGTAGATCTGTTTGTTCGATTGCAATTCCTCTCCGCGCGTGCCCTCTTTGAGACTGCGGCGGGGATTTTGCGCTATCAATCCATAGGCCGCATATTCCCACTCTGCCTCGAAAGGAAGGCGGTATTCGGGGCTAACGATACCCGATTCAACGGAGGGGAGGCTGGGGGTTTTCCCTTTGCTGGGCTTCATGGCCTTGCCGGGAGGTGCCGTGTACAATCCCAACACATAAGAGCGGGTATTAAAATTGTTATCGCCCTGTTGTGCACCAGGTTTTAAATTGTTTTTATTGATGTAGCCCTTCTCTACCAGGGTAAGTTCGTTATAGCGATCGGTTCTCCACAAGCAGAAATCTTTAGCTTGCTTCCAGCTGACACCCACTACCGGGTACATATTGAAAGAGGGATGACGAAAATATAGTTCTACCGAAGGTTCGTTGTAGCTGAGTTCGCTTCTCCATACGAGTGTGTCGGGTAATGCGCTCTCAACGATCTTTACATTCTCGGGGTCAGAGGGGTCAAACACTTTGGCCAACCAAAAGATATATTCCCGATAGTGAACATTGGCAACTTCGGTGCGGTCAATGTAAAAAGAAGGAACCGAAACCCGGCGGGGGATATTGTTCCATTCGCCCACTACGTCTTCTTCGGTCTGGCCCATGGTGTACGTACCGCCCTCTACAAAAACAAGTCCGGGACCATTGGCCTGGTCTTTGGCCTTGGCCACCTGAAAACCGCCTTTTTCGTTGTAATTCCAGCCGGTCGTTGACGACTTGGGAGATTTCTTGGCAAAAATGCCCTTGCCTTTGCAGGAACTGAGCAAAGAAAAAGAGCCAAGGAGCAGCAGATAAGCGCTAAAACGCAGTGTATTAACCATAATTCGATCAATTGTCCCTTTACGGGAGTCAGTGATAAACGTGCCCAACGGCGGGTTATTGCCTAAAGGCACCGGCCTGTCGAAGGGGAAACGCGAATTTAAGTAGTTTGACTCAATAAGGCCCGTTGGGATTAATATTTTTGTATTCGCACAACACCCTTGAATACAATTGGTTATGTGTGACTTTGTTTTTTTTGAGATTTTTTTAAAAAAAAGCCAAATTTTAACAATAAACTGGCAAATGCCGCGTTTATCCCAAATTACGGGTTCTCAGGACTTTTCTGAGGTCTGTACGGTTCAAAAGCCTCCCCAAACCAGTTGATTTACAGGTATTGAAAAAAAATTGCTTTTGGGATGCTTTTTAATCAAAAACGCTATATTTACATCATTATTAAAAATTTTCTAATGAGACCAACTGCACTAAAACTAACTGCTGGTATCCTGCTTTTCTGTGGTTTAACCGCTACCGTAAATGCGCAGACCAACCCTATCAATGTTGTAACGACCGCTGTTCCTTTTCTCCGTATTGCTCCTGACGCCCGTTCGGGTGCCATGGGTGAAATGGGGGTAGCTACTGCTCCCGATGCATATGCAGGTATCTGGAACGTAGCCAAAGTGGCTTTCAACCAAAAGAATGCCGGTATTGCCGCCACGTACACTCCCTGGATGAAAGACCTGGTAAATGATGTTTACCTGGCTTCTGCCACCGGTTTCTTTAAAGTAGACGACAACCAAGCGCTGAGCGCAACGGTTCGCTATTTTAGCCTCGGTAATATCCAGTTCACTGATTTTACCGGCGCTGCTCTGGGTACTGAGCATCGTCCCCGCGAGTTCGGTGTAGACCTGGGCTACTCTCGCAAACTCAACGATAAGAGTGGTGTAGGTATCACGTTGAAATTTATCAATTCTGATCTGACCGGTGGTCTGACCAACGGTAGCACTACTTATAAGGCTGGTTCTTCTGTAGCTGCCGACCTGGCTTACTACCATGATGGTAAGAAGAATGGTAACGGTTGGGCTTGGGGAGCCGTGCTCTCTAACCTCGGTGCTAAGATCTCTTATACGAACAACGCCGATGCTAAAGACTTTATTCCTGCCAACCTTGGTCTGGGTGCTACCTATAGCAAGAAGTATAGCAGCAATAACACCCTCACTTTCGGTGCAGAGCTCAACAAGTTGTTAGTGCCCACGCCTCCCGGCGAAGGTGCTACCGCTGCTGATCTGGCCGAGTACAGAAGCAAGAGTGTTGTAGGTAGCTGGTTCAGCTCATTGGGTGACGCACCCGGTGGATTTGCCGAAGAAATCAGAGAAATGACCATTGGCGCTGGTGCTGAGTGGTGGTATAACAACCAGTTCGCTCTCCGTGCCGGTTACTTCTACGAGAACAAAACAAAAGGAGATCGTCGTTACTTCACCACTGGTCTCGGTGTTCGTTACGATGCCTTCAATTTCAACTTTGCTTACCTGATCCCTTCTGGAAGTGGTGTTAACCGTAACCCTCTTTCAAACACGCTTCGCTTTACCGTAGCGTTCGATCTGGGTGCTAAAAAATAATATAGCGTTCGAACTTATTAGAAAGGCCCCGCTAATACCGGGGCCTTTTTGTTTATTTGCAAAAAACCAAGCTTATGTCGTTTCGGATTGGATCGGGAGTGGATTTTCACCAACTGGTAGAGGGGCGCGAGCTTTGGATCGGCGGTGTTTGTATTCCCCATCACAAGGGGGCATTAGGTCATAGCGATGCCGATGTGTTGTTGCATGCCATCTGTGACGCGCTGCTGGGTGCCCTGGCCTTGGGAGATATTGGCATTCATTTTCCTAATACCGATCCGGCCTATAAGAATATCGACAGTAAACGGCTGCTCGCTAAGTGCTACGAACTGATTATGCAAAAAGGATACCGTGTGGTGAACATCGATAGTACGCTCTGTCTGGAGGCTCCTAAGATCAAACCCTATGTGGATGCCATGCGAGAGGCGATTGCCGGCATTTTGCAGCTAAGTATCACCGATGTTTCAGTAAAGGCTACTACTACCGAGAAAATGGGATTTGCCGGCCGCGAAGAAGGACTGATGGCATATGCAACCGCCTTGCTTCAAAAAATATAAAGGGCCTCTACTTATCTTTGTAACGTGCCTGTCGTACCTGTAAAGATCATCAATCGCTCCGCAAATCCCTTACCTGCGTATGCCACCGAGGGAGCGTCTGGCATGGATGTTCGGGCTCACGTAAACGAGCCGGTTACACTGGCCCCTCTCGAGCGAAAATTAATTCCTACCGGTCTGTTTGTAGAGATCCCCGCCGGCTATGAGCTACAAGTGAGACCGCGCAGCGGACTAGCCCTTAAGCAGGGAATCACCTGCCTGAACAGCCCCGGCACCATCGATGCTGATTACCGTGGCGAGATCGGGGTTATTTTAATCAATCTCTCCGGCCAGGAGCAATGTATACAGCCTGGTGATCGCATTGCTCAATTGGTATTGCAACAGGTATCTCGTGCCGAGTGG
>JBJTFT010000038.1:0-3225 GCA_046093525.1 Sphingomonadales bacterium
ACGAATGCGGGAACGGCTACCGGAGGCGGAGCAACTGACCAATTCGAGCAAACCGGCGGAAGAGGCAATGGGCTGGGTGCAGGCGATGGCGACGGCACCGGAGGTGGAACCGGCGGTGGACTCGGTGGTGGGTCTGGTACAGGAGCCGGCCTCGGAATGGGGCCAAGAGTTACCAGAGGGGATAGAAAGATCGTACGATCCTATGCCTTCGAGGGCGACCTGAACAAGGCTACCATCTATGCGACTATTTTGGTGGCACCCGATGGCACGGGTAAATTGATCGGCTTGGCCAAGGGATCTTCTACCACCGGAAACGCTTACAAACAAGCCATAGTTCGCTACTTAGAAAAAATGCGCTTTGACGCATCGGACCACGAATCGATGGTCACAGTTCAATTTAATTTTCGGATCAACTAAGAAACCGATAGCGAACCCGCGATGGACTACTCACAAACGCTAGACTATCTTTTTTCGAAACTTCCGATGTTCAGCCGGATCGGGGCGGCCGCTTACAAAAATGATCTCCATAACACGATTGCCCTATGCGACGCCTTGGGCCGTCCAGACCAACGGATACGAACGATTCATGTGGCCGGCACCAATGGAAAGGGATCGGTCAGCCATATGCTTGCCTCGGTATTACAGAGCGCCGGCTATAGAACGGGGCTCTATACCTCCCCTCATCTTTATGACTTTCGCGAACGAATCAAGGTCAATGGAAAGATGATCGAGCAACAACAGATCGTAGACCTTGTTCAAAGGCTACGACCCATGATCGAAAAGATCGAGCCTAGTTTTTTTGAAGTGACCGTAGCCATGGCCTTTGAACATTTTGCCCAAGAAAAGGTAGACATTGCCGTCATTGAAACAGGATTGGGAGGGAGACTGGACAGTACCAACGTAATTACCCCGGTCTTATCGGTGATCACCAATATCGATTGGGACCATATGCAACTGCTGGGTGACAGTTTGGAGAAAATAGCGGCCGAAAAAGCAGGCATTATCAAGCCCGGTGTGCCTGTTGTAATTGGAGAGGCCACCGACATCACGCTACCCGTTTTTAGGCAGAAGGCACAGATCGAAAAAGCGCCGGTGCACATGGCCGGTATAAATAACACGCTGCTTACCTATGAATGGATCGACGATACATTGGTAGTAACCGTGGCCAAAAAAAAACAAGCACCGGTCAACTATGTCTTAGACCTACCCGGCATTTATCAAACGAAAAATATATTGACCGTACTGGAAGCGATCGCACAATTACAAAAGATGAGCTGGACGATTCCGGAACAAGCGATCGTGGAGGGACTGCGCGCTACCCGACGCCTGACCGGACTGGGGGGACGATGGCAAAAGATCGGTGAACATCCCACTATCATCGTCGACGTGGCGCACAACGAAGCAGGTATTCGACAAGTCATACAACAACTGCGACAAACCGCTTATCGGCAGTTACATCTTATACTGGGAGTGGTCAACGACAAATCGATCGAATCGATGCTCTCACTGCTGCCCAAAGAAGCTGTTTACTACTATACAAAGGCACAACTTCCCAGGGCGCTCCCCGAAAACGAACTACAGCGTCTGGGCACTAATGCAGGGCTATCAGGCCTTTCTTATTCGTCGGTTAACGAGGCGTTGACGGCAGCTAGGTCTCTGGCAGTACCGCAAGACCTGATCTTGATCTGTGGAAGTATATTTTTAGCGGCCGAGGTCAATCTTCGCGCAGCGAATGGCCAGTCAGATGAATAAATACGTCTTCGAGATTGGCTAGCTTGATCTCTTTTTTTCGTTCGAAGCCGGTGGCGATCAGATCGTCGATCAACTTGGAGGGTGACTCTAGTGCAATGATCTTTCCGGCATCCATAATAGCTACCCGATCACATAAATACTCTGCCTCGTCGAGATAATGAGTTGTGAGCACTACGGTGGTGCCCTGCTGGTTTATCGTTCGTATGGTTTCCCACAGGCTGCGACGGGCCTGTGGATCAAGACCTGTAGTGGGCTCATCCAAAAAGATCACCTGCGGGTGATTGATAAGGGTGGTCGCTACAGAAAACCGCTGCCGTTGCCCTCCACTCAATTCTTTGACCTTAGCTTTGGCCTTGTCTTGCAGATTGACCTGCGCCAATAGTTGCATGGGATCGACGGTACAGTTGTACAATCCTGCAAACAATTCTATCAGTTGTATCAGATTGAGCCCGGGAAAATACCCGCTGCTTTGCAACTGTACGCCAATGATCTTTTTAATGGCAGCCGGGTCAACATCCAGCGAAAACCCTCCTACGATAACCTCACCGGCAGTCTTAGAGCGAAGGGTTTCGATGATCTCTAAGGTAGTGGACTTGCCGGCCCCATTAGGCCCCAGCAACCCAAAGATCTCTCCTTTGTTTACGGAGAAACTGATGCCCGACACGGCCTCGAGCGCTCCATAGCGTTTTACGAGTTGATCGACCTGAATGATGGTATTGCTCATGTTACGATAAATGTGTTTCTAATTCTTCCATCATCAGTTTGCTGCCTACAAAAAAAGGACAACGCGCATGGAGCGATGCGGGAACGATATCGAGGGTCCGGATCTTACCATTGGTCGCCTTTCCACCTGCCACTCCAATTATAAACGCGAAGGGATTGCATTCGTACAACAGGCGGAGTTTTCCATCGGGCTTACTGGTGGTGCCCGGATACATAAAGATGCCTCCCTTGATCAGGTTGCGATGCACATCGGCCACCATACTGCCCACATAACGTTGCCGAAGCGGCCCACCCTGCTCC
This sequence comes from Sphingomonadales bacterium, assembly GCA_046093525.1. Taxonomy (GTDB): domain Bacteria; phylum Bacteroidota; class Bacteroidia; order Chitinophagales; family Chitinophagaceae; genus JJ008. Next base: position 2,776 of record JBJTFT010000038.1, read on the forward strand.
TTACTTTTTTGCTGACAAGCAGTAATGTAAGACTGCACCCCTTTATCAAATTCAAAAAAGCTACCATGATTGACCGAATAGATCTTTCCTTTTTCGGGACACCTAATATCAGGATGACTGAGCGTCCACTCCCCGATCGAAGGATCGAGCGTAAAACCATTTACCCCGCGGCGCGTAGCATAGACCAGCATCGTCGAAGAGCCGTACCCCACATAGCCGGCCGCCACCTGGTTACTGCCTGGCTGCAGAATATCTTCTTTTGTAACGACCGTACCCACTGGCGTTACCCGACGATAAACGCCAAAGATAGTGCCAATGGAAACATTCACATCGATGTTACCACTGCCATCGAGTGGATCGAACAAGCACACATACTTGGAGTGTATACTCTTTTCGTCATCGAAGGCGACAAAATCGTCGAGCTCCTCACTGGCGATACCCGCACAGCTG
>JBJTFT010000039.1:0-4635 GCA_046093525.1 Sphingomonadales bacterium
TCCCTTATGGCCGATGGTACTGCACCACAATGCGGGAGAGTAGGTAGCTGCCATATTCATTTAGCCCGGTTGGTTTTCCAACTGGGCTTTTTTGTGCCCCAACATCATGCTATTGCTATGGTTGGAAAATTCAGGCCATTAAAAGAAGCCCTGGGTGGGGAGTATATTCGTCAGACCCTACCGCCACGGCTCTGCCTATTTCTCTTTCCAACTTATTGCTGCCGTGACGCTAGAAGGTCTTCCTCATACACTCACCCACCCAGGGCTATTGGTAAACTAGCGCTGAATATTCGCTCACTGCGATACCAAAGAGCGTTGTTCAAGTGGCAAAAAAGTCCAATGAGCTGGGATCAGGAGTGTATTCGTCAGGCCCTATCGGCACAACTCTGCCCAGGGCGAAAGTTTCTTCGCTCTAAAACCTGCAGTGCCGGGGGTGAGTGTGTGAGGATGGCCTTCTGCCGATATTTATATCGGCAGGGTCAGACGAACATACTCCCCCCCGGCACCCATCGGCAGGGTCAGATGAACATGCTCACCCCCGGCATACTTCATTAGAGGAAAGAAAAAATATCCTCTATTGCATTACTCTGAACACCGGATACCGATTATGATCGGGTTCGTACCAAGGAGAGTTCTTATAGATAAAATCGAGCTGTGCTCGGCCGCTTTTGGCAAAGCTGCTGTCGGCGGCTACGCGTTGTTCGAGTTGCTTTTTTAGATCGGGTTGGGTTTGCAAATAAGCGGCGGCCTTGTCTTCGAACACATAAGCGGAGTAGCCTTCTTTTTGTCCCAGAATGGGATCAAAGAAGTTCCAGGCAAAGTATGAATCTTCGGCCTGCGGTTCTAGGGTTTCCATCAAAAAGCGATTACCGGGCTGATCGAGTGGAATGTACCAGTCTCCTTTCAAAAAAGACAGGGTTTGCTTTTGCCAGCTAACCTTTACGTTGCTATTGGCATGATGGCCTTCGTAAGGGCGAGCCGCCGTGCTATAGTCTTCGATTCGGTACGCTTCTACCTCGAAGGTGCTGTCTTGCGATAACCTTCGCATGCGAATACCGTTGACCTGCAAACGATCGATCACTTTCCACCAGCCCTGCGGGATCACATAAGCCTTGGGAGTAGAAATGATGCGCTCGGGTACGTAGTATCCATACACCGGTACGGTGGCGGTAAAGGGCTTTGATCGATCGTAATAGAGGCGGGGCTGTCCACTGATGGCACTGGGTTTGGTGCCGGACTCATATCCTTTGAACGTGTAGTTCGTGTAGCGCGATTTGTCTAGCCGCCAACTGATCGGAAAAGAAGTAGCGACACTGATCCTTTTTTTGGTTTCCTCACGTAAACTGCGAATAGAAGATCCATTTACTCCGGCAAAGTCGATAAAGCACTCCATCAGTGCTTTGGTCGAGGCTACCCGTTGCGAATAAGGTTTTAGCATGTGCGTTTCGGGCACAAAGGCAAAACTGTTCCAAAGCGTGGCATATCCGCTGGTGTAGCGGGGGCTATCCCAAAATTCAGCCCACCCTTTCTCGGGTTTGTCTCCTCCGATATTTACGTAGGGGATCAGGTCGTAGCCTTTTTGCCTCATGGCAGCGTAGAGCGCGGGCTCAAAGGTGTCATGCAAGTAAGCACCCATGGGACCGCCCAACTTACTGTATTGAGAGGTCAACAGCGTCATTACATGTTGATAGTCGGCGCCATTGCTCACATGATTATCTATAAAAATATCGGGATCGCATTCCTGAAAAATGGCACAGAACGAAAAGGCTTCTTTAGAATCCAGCTTGATAAAATCGCGATTGAGATCGAGGTTCTGCGAATTGCCCCTGGAGCCAAACGCTTCGGGGCCTTCTTGATCGACGCGGTAGTTTTCGCTGCGACGCAAGCAACCGCCGATATTGTAAACGGGAATGATGGCCAGCACCACGTTTGCGGGTAAGCTGAGTTTTTCGGCAACGAGTTCTTTTACCAACAGCATGCTAGCATCGATGCCATCAGGTTCTCCGGGATGAATACCATTATTGATCAACAAAATGATCTTTCCATCTTTTTTAGCTTGGCTTACTGTAGTATACCCCTGTTCACTGACCAGCGCCAGGTGCAGGGGAAATCCGGCATCGGTTGGCCCTTTGGTCAGTACGGTTATTTTCTTGCTGGCTTTATCCGCAGCATTCCACCAGCCAATGAGCTGGGCATAGGTGGGCGTTTGTCTTCCACCGGAGGTTTCGTAAACGGTCGGTGGCAACGAGGGTTGCGCCGCCACCAATAGGGCTGCTGCCAGTAGCAGAAGCGTAAAAAGCGATCGAAGCATTGGAGAGGAGTTTGTCTTAAAAATAAGCAAAAGAAAAAGGCACCGCGTAGGTGCCTTCTCAACATATCATGCAACGTAAACCTGGCGTAACGAAATTTACTTCGCTGCGTTGGTTTTACGGGCCAGTTTGCTCTTCAGGTTAGCGGCTTTGTTCTTATGAATGATGCCGCGCTTAGCCAATTTGTCGATCATGGAAGCTACCGTGGGGAATTGCTCTTTCATTCCGCTTGCATCGGCTGCTTTAAGATCACGGATCGCATTACGGGTCGTCTTTCCGTAATACTTGTTCCGGTCGCGACGCTTGGCAGCTTGGCGGGCATCTTTTTTGGTAGCACTGTGATTAGCCATCTGATATTCAGTTTTAAGGAGGGCAAAGGTAAGGAGAACCCCTCTTTTAGCCAAATTTATCGTTTTTTTAATTTAGGGGAATCCCTTGCAAAACCTTACTAATTAGTCATTTTGCGCGATATTTGTACACTGAAATCCCCCCTTTTTGTAACACCTTGACGCTCATGAAGGATTTTTCTTATATCACCCAGTCTCATCCTGCTTTTATCGAGAATCTCTATCGCGATTTTGTAAAGGACCCTGCGTCGGTAGATCCCGATCTCAGAAAATTTTTTGAGGGTTTTGATTTTGCGTTTCGTCATGGTGCTATTACAACCCCCGCCACAACAGCTTCGGCCTCTTCGTTGGGGGCTGCTGCGGATATCGACTGGCAAAAAGAATTCAGCGTTCATCAGCTGATAATGGCGTATCGCCACAAAGGCCATTTGGTGGCCAAGACCAATCCGATACGAACGCGCAAAGACAGGGGCGCAAGATTGGAGTTATCTCATTTTGGTTTGAGCGAGCAAGATCTGTCGCGAAATTTTGTGGCCGGTCAAGCAATTGGAATGGCCAATAGTACACTGGCTCAAATTATAGCGCAACTCGAAAAATGTTACACGGCCTCGGTAGGGGTGGAGTATTCATACATCAACGATCCTGCCAAAGCAGAGTGGCTGACCCATGCAGTAGAAACGCGCATGCATCAGCCCTTGCCTCTCGATACCAAGCGAAGGGTACTTGAAAAACTCAACCAGGGGGTTATTCTAGAAAAGTTCCTTCACACCAAATACGTAGGGCAAAAACGATTTTCGCTCGAGGGCGGAGAGACCACCATTGCGGCACTGGATGCCATCATCGACACAGCGGCCGATCTTGCTGCTAAAGAGGTCGTGATCGGCATGGCTCACCGGGGTCGTCTTAACGTACTGGCCAATGTGATGGGTAAAACGTACGAGCAGATCTTTAGTGAGTTCGAAGGTACGGCCAAGGTCGATCAGACCATGGGTAGTGGCGATGTCAAGTACCACATGGGTTATGGTAGCGAGATACAAACAGCCGGGGGCAAGACCATCAGTCTGAAATTGATGCCCAACCCTTCTCACCTGGAGGCTGTCAATCCGGTCGTAGCCGGTTTTGCCAGAGCGAAGGCAGATTTGCTCTATCAATCCGATACGGATAAAATTGTTCCCATATTAATTCATGGCGATGCATCGATCGCCGGACAGGGTATCGTATACGAGCTATTACAAATGAGCGGACTGGCGGGCTATACGACCGGTGGTACCCTTCATTTTGTGATCAACAATCAAATAGGATTTACGACAGATTTCATTGAGGCCCGCAGTGCGGATTATTGTACCTCACTGGCCGCTTCGATCCAAGCACCGGTCTTTCACGTCAATGGAGACGATCCCGAGGCGGTGGTTAAATGTGCGCAACTGGCCACGGCGTATCGTCAGCAATTCAACAGCGATGTCTTTATCGATATGGTATGTTATCGTCGGCATGGACACAACGAGGGCGATGATCCCAAGTTTACCCAGCCACGTCTGTACCAGCTGATCGAAAAACATGCCAATCCTCGCGAGGTCTATGTGGCACAGTTATTGGCCGACGGCGATACCGAAGTGCAGGCCCTGGCCAAGGACATGGAAAAGAAATTCTGGCAAGATTTGCAAGAGCGGCTCGACGAGGTAAAGCAGCATCCACTGCCTTACCAATACCAGGCTCCCGAGCTGGAGTGGAAAAAATTGCGTCGCGCCACCCCCGAAGATTTCTTGCATTCTCCGGTAACGGCGATCGATGCGACCCAGTTAAAGCAATTCATCAATGCACTACTTTCTTGGCCGGCCGAATTTAAGCCGTTGCGAAAAGTAGAAAAGATCTTACAAGATAAGATCAAGCTCTTTGAACAAGAGCAAAAGATCGATTGGGCCACGGGCGAATTACTGGCCTATGCAAGTTTGGTGGCCGAAGGCAGAAGAGTGCGCGTA
>JBJTFT010000040.1:0-10855 GCA_046093525.1 Sphingomonadales bacterium
GAGATCTCGTTCGTGCCTACAACGAATTCCTGCAACAGACAGGCCCAATTGCCAAAAGAGGCGGGATATCGTATGATGGCACTGCCAAGCGCCGCCGTCATCTGGCGACTTTTTTGACCCCAATCGGGTCGGTCTAATAACAACGAAAGATGATGCAAAAGTTTGGCCATCATCGCATTAGAAGAGGGAACCGCTCCGTCGTACACCTCTTTTTTTCGGATGATGACATCCCCTTGTCCTTCTCTGGTATAGAAGAAAAAGGGCGTCTCGGGATCAGAAAATGCGATTACTATATGATTTGTTAAAATTTCGGCCTCGTGCAGCCATTTGGCATTTCCGGTAACCTCGTGCAGGCAAACCAGGGCATCTCCCAGATAGGCCAGGTCTTCTAAAAAAGCGGGATGTCGGGCCTCGCGCTTGAATACATGAAACCAATTGCCGTCTTCGCCTCGAAAATGACCCAGCAGAAAATCGATATTCGAGATAGCCAACGAGAGGTAACTTTCGTTCCCGGTAATTGCATACGCACGAGTGCAGGCCTTGTTCATAAGGGCATTCCACCCCAAGATAATTTTATCATCCAATAAAGGACGGATGCGCTTTTCTCGTACCTGCATCAATTTCTGTTTACAGTCTGCCAGCCAGCCACAAAAGGTATCTTCTTGCAATTCTTGCTGCACGCAGAATTCATTCAATGGTACTTGTACCCACAGAATATTGGTATGTTCCCAGTTACCCTCCTCTCGAATACCATAATACGCATTGAACAACGCAGCGTCTTTTCCCAACACTTTTTCGATCTCCGCAGCTGACCAAGTGTAAAATTTTCCTTCGACCCCTTCCGAATCAGCATCGAGTGCCGCATAGAATCCTCCTTCTTGGCTCAGTAGTTCGCGGCTTATAAATTCCATCGTCCCATGCACGATGGAGCGATAGTTTTCGTTTTTCGTTAGCTGGTACGCCTCGGCATAAGCCATGATCAAAAGCGCATTATCATAAAGCATTTTCTCAAAATGCGGGGCCAGCCATTCCGCATCGGTTGAGTAGCGGGCAAAGCCACCTCCCAGCTGATCGTATAGTCCGCCCTGCATCATCTTGTCGAGCGACAGCAAGGCCTGTTGCAGTGCCGTCTCGTCTTTGGTAAAATGATAGTGGCGCAATAAGAATACGATCGAAAAGGTCTGTGGAAACTTAGGAGCCTTGCCAAATCCGCCCCAGGTAGTATCGGCCTGTTGCAACAGGGTGGATGCGATTTGCGTCAGCGAGGCCACCGATACCAGTTCATCCTGCTTGGAGAGATTTACTCCAAAAGAGTTGGACTGTTGCAGATGCGCCGTAAGATTCTCGGCCTGTGCTAACAATTTGTGCTTTCTTTCTTTCCAAGCCTGCTGCACACCCAGCAAGGTCTCTTGCCAAGAGGGGCGGTTAAAGGCGCGTACCGGCGGAAAATAGGTGCCCCCATAAAATGGCTTGGCCTCGGGGGTCAAAAAAATATTCAAGGGCCATCCCCCGGAACCACTGATCGTGTGCAGCGCATCCATGTAAATGTGATCAAGGTCCGGACGTTCCTCGCGATCGATCTTTATGTTGATGAAATGTTCGTTCATGATAGCGGCCGTGGCCTCATTCTCAAAACTCTCCCGCTCCATAACATGACACCAATGACAAGCCGCATAGCCAATGCTCACCAAGACGGGCTTGTCCTCTGCTATGGCGCGATCGAGGGCTTCTTGACCCCACGGATACCAATCCACCGGATTGTGCGCGTGCTGCAACAAATAGGGTGAGGTTTCCTCTGCGAGCCGGTTTGTAAAACGGGTGGACATACTTCGAACAACGAAGAAAACAAAGATTGGTTGGAGACTACGACTATTTCTTGGACTGTCGAGCGGTCAAATACAGATCGAGGGCCGCCACCATACTGGGTGCCTTGGGGGCCGGAGCCGTAATAGACAAGCTAAGACCATTTTCCTCGACGGCTCGAATGGTATTGCTTCCGAAGGCGCCGATCAGTAAGTCTTGCTGCTTAAAATTGGGAAAGCTATCGAAGAGACTTCGGATGCCACTGGGCGTAAAAAAACAGACAAGGTCGTACGCCTTTTTTGCAAAGAGCGGCTTGATGTCACAGCTTACGCTTCGATACATGAAGCCCAGCGTAAACTCACATTGGTGGGCCTTTAACCAACTGACGATCTCGTTGTCTTGCTGATTTTCTGAGCAGACATAAAGAAATTTTTCGTTGGCCTTGTGCTTGGCGATCACATCGAACAGACTTTTGTTGGTGCCATCGGCTCCGAAGAAAACCTTGCGCTTTCGGTAAAGAATAAATTTCTGCAGGTAAAGGGCCACCGCCTCGGTGATACAAAAGTACTTGGTGTCTTGGGAAATGCTCACCTTCATCTCTTCGCAAAGACGAAAGAAATGATCTATCGCATTGCGGCTGGTAAAAATGATGCCCGTAAAAGAAGCGAGATCGATCTTTTGTTTACGGAAATCCTTGGCGGGAATGCCCTCCAGTTTAATGAACGGACAAAAATCGAGTTCAAGGTTGAACCGCTTTGCCAGCTCGAAATAAGGCGACTTGTCGCTCTCGGGGCGAGGCTGAGTGATCAATACATGTCTTACGTTGCGCTTCGCCGCGGTGCTTTTACCCCCTTTACTACTCATATTCTCACTGGTAATTGGGTGCAAAAGTAATTTTTTTTATCGAAAATTCAGCAGGATCACCTTGTAAATGATAAGCAAGGGGGCCATCTCGAACCCGGCCACATACAACAAGAAGTGAAATCCGGAGAGCTGCACTTGTTTACGAACGACCCTAAAACTAAGCAATAATCGATACAGCAACAAGGCGATCAGCACGACCCACGACAATAGCAGTGCGATGGCAAAGACCGAAGGAACGGCAAAGGCCATGACCACGATCAACGGCAATAAAAAAATACCCGCCATCTTGTTGATGGTGAAAACGGTAAATACGTACGAGTTAGTTGCTTCTTTAGCCCGAAAGAGCCACCCTGTAAGACGAAGCACACTGAACTTGACCAGATAAGCGGCGGCTACCCCCATCAAGAGATAAGTGAACAAGGTCCAAAAATCAGTAAAGGGATTGTGCCCTGTTTGCTCGACCCATAAACTCAAATAAAATCCGGCCAATACAAAGAAAAATATATTGAGTAAAAAAGAAGGCAGTGGTGTTTGGCTCAATTGCTCACTCAGATGACGTTGCTTGAGCGTGGTTCTAAAAAATAAACGAAACAGATCTTGCATGTACTTCGGAAAAGCCCTTTGGATGATGGCATAGAAAAGCACCAATGCCACCATGGCATAAAAGACCAGGTCTTTACTCGCGGACTCGTGCAAGGGCATTTGCTTTTGTATGGATGCGGGGCCGGTCACATTAAAATAAGGATGGTCTCGCAGCGCATCGTGCGAAGAACTATTTTGATACCAGCCGGCATTGTCTTGTGCCAGCAGCCCTCCACTTAAAAATATGCACCCCAGTAATAAAAGAAATAGTCGCATCTACGACAAAACTAATAAACCAGCTGCAAAAGCGATATTTGTGACAGCACTCAATTTTTATGGCAGGTATCTATCTTCATATCCCTTTTTGCAAACAGGCGTGCCACTATTGCAATTTTCACTTCAGCACCTCGCTGCGTAACCAAGCGGAGCTGGTAGCAGCTTTGGGGCAAGAGATCTTACTTCGAAAGGACTACCTGCAACGCCAACCCATCGATACCATTTATATTGGGGGAGGCACTCCAAGCTTGCTGTCCCCACAGGCTTTATCTTTCTTACTTGACACCCTCCAAGAGCATTATGGATATGATACCACCACGGAAATTACCCTGGAGGCTAACCCCGACGATATCAGTGAGGAAAATTGCCACACCTGGCAACAGCTGGGCGTCAATCGGCTCAGCATCGGTGTACAAAGTTTTAAAGAAGAGGAGCTGCGCTGGATGAACCGGGCCCACTCGGCCGTGCAATCGATAGAAGGCCTGCAAACGGCAAGGCGCTTTTTTGATAATATCTCCATTGACCTTATCTACGGACTTCCGCATCAAAGCCAAGCAGATTGGCTGTCCAACATAGAGCAGTCGATCTCGCTGGGTATTCCGCACCTATCTTGTTATGCGCTGACCGTAGAGCCGAAAACGGCCCTCGAAAAAAAGATCCGCACCGGCCAGTACAACCCCGTTGAGCCCGATCGACAGTCCGAGCAATTCATGCTACTCATGAATCGGCTCGAGACGGCCGGCTATCGCCACTACGAGATCTCTAATTTTGCATTGCCGCATAAAGAGAGCCGCCACAACAGTGCTTACTGGCAAGGCGCACATTACCTGGGGATCGGTCCTTCGGCTCACTCGTACAATGGAAGTTCCAGACAGTGGAACGTTTCGAACAATGCACAGTACATCAAGGCCCTTGCGCAAGATCAACTCCCCTTTGAACAAGAGATACTGACTTCGGTGCAACAACTCAATGAATATATCATGATCGCGCTTCGAACCGATAAAGGTATCGACCTACTAAAGATCGGCAACGACCGCCAACGGCTTCTTCGCATGGCAGATCGCTACATCGACAGCGGGCATTTGATGAAAAACGAAGACCGCATTTGGCTTACTAAAGAAGGAAAATTACTCGCCGACGGCATTGCGGCTGCACTCTTTAAAGAGGCTTGACCCTGCCAATGAGATGGATTGAATACGGGTCGATCGGTTGCACCGATACGATAAGCTAAGGTGAACTGATCAGATGAGCGTTTGCTCCAGCGATTTGAATCCTTCGGCGGCGGGCACCTGTTCCCAGAGAATCTTATAGATCGTCGAGGCAATGGGAATGGACGATCGCTCACTGTCATTGATCAAGTAGATGCAACGGCTGGCCTGGTAGCCTTCGGCCACCATATTCATCTCCGTCTCGGCAGCCTTTACCGAGTAGCCTCTTCCGATCATATTACCGAAGCGACGGTTGCGGCTGTGCGGAGAATAACAGGTAACCAGCAGATCGCCCAGATACACAGAAGCGGCATAATTGAGCGACTTGCGATGATTGAGCTCATCTTGCCGATCGTGAACCCCTACCACCACATGCTCGGCACCGAACTGCTGTAGAAATCCGGCCATCTCATCGGCCGCGTTAGCGATGTAAACACTCAAAAAATTATCCCCGTAATCAAGCCCATGGGCAATACCCGCTCCCAGCGCATAAATATTTTTTAGTACGGCCGCGTATTGCACACCCAGTATATCGGCACTCACGATCGTATTGATGTACTCGCACGAGAACAACGCTGCGATCTGCTGCGTGGTCTTTAGGTCGATCCCCGAAAAGGTGAGATAGGAGAGTTTTTCTTCGGCCACTTCTTCTGCATGACAGGGCCCCAGCACGGCAAAATAATCATCGAGGGCCACCCCAAGCTGGTCTTGTAAATAGTAATTAAGCAATTCGTTTTTGTCAGGCAGCAGTCCCTTGATAGCCGAAAGAACTTTCTTACCCTTAACGTCATCGGCCGACAGCCCCTGCAAACTACTCTTAACGTAAGCAGAAGGAACGGCCATTATCAATAGATCACAAGCCTTGACGACCGCTGAAACCTGCGTGCTAAGCGTGAGTAATGAAAGATCGAAACGGACCGATGGCAGGTACTGTGGGTTTTGGCGCTTGCGCAAAATATGCTCCAGCTGCTGTGGATGTCGAATACACCAATGAACGGAATGACCGTTTTGGTTTAAGATCTTAACCAGTGCCGTTGCCCAGCTTCCACTGCCAATTATGCCAATTTGCATGGTGCAATGTTAGCAAATTTGAACCACTACTTCTCGTATAGCTCTTCTTTCTTGACCGGCTTTACTTTGGCGCCGTCCTTAAGTGTCTTACTAATAGCAGAATAAGGGGCCGTAATAACCTGGTCCCCCTCCTTAAGTCCGGAGAGGATCTCGATGTAATTGATGTCTTGCACTCCGGAGCGAACCACGACTTTTTTGGCCGTACCATCTTTTTGCAACACGAATACAATCTCTTCTAATTCGTCGGAAGAGCTCGCCTCTGTAGTAGCCATAGAAGCCTCTTCGCCCTTTGACTCGGACTGTTCTTTCTTTTTATCGGCCACGCTCATGTCGCTGCCCTTAACACGTGCATTGACAGCCGTGATGGGCACTGCCAGTACATCTTGTACCACTTTAGTACGAATATCGGCCGTAGCATTCATACCCGGACGAAATGGAAAAGGTAGTTTAGCCAGGTCTTCGTAAGAAGATTTATCGAGTCGAATACGCACTTCATAGTTTGTGACATCATTCGAAGTGGCCAGGGCCGCTCCGCCCTTGGTGCTGCTGGCGATCTTGGTCACTACTCCTTTAAATTTTCTGTTGTTGTAGGCATCAACCTCTACATCGGCCGAATCGCCGATGCTGATCTTTACAATGTCGTTCTCCCCTACATCGACCCGTACTTCTAATACGGCCATATCGGCCACCGTCATCATCTCGGTACCCACGTTAAAGCTATTCCCCGCTACCCGCTCTCCTTTTTTTACTTTGAGGGATGAGACCACGCCATCCATAGGCGCTACCAGCGTGGTGCGGCTGAGATCTTTGTTCGCCCGGCTTAAACTCACTTGCGTACCCTGCACCGAAGCCTGCAACCCACGAATGGATTGCTCGGCCGCATTCAGGTTGGCTTGTGCCGAGCGGAGTGCCGTTTCGGTTTGCTCAAACTCCGCACGAGAGATCACTTTTTCGTCGAATAATTTTTTATTGCGATCGTACGTCAATTGTGCTTGGCGAAGCGTAGCCCGCAGCGCATCTTGCGCGGCTTTGCTATTTTCTACATTGGCAGCGGTCTGGTTGACCCTCGATGCCGCCTCATCGCGCTGCAAAGCATAGATATCGGCGTAAATACGAGCTAATACCTGGCCCTTACGCACCGAATCACCTTCTGCAACATTCAGTTCGGTGATCTCGCCAGATATATCGGGACTGATCTTGACCTCTACCTCGGGGTAGATCTTTCCACTCGCATTGACTGTCTCTATAATAGTGCGCTTGATGGCATTTTCGACCACTACTTTTTCTTCTTTATCGCCCTTGGTAAGGGCCCGGCCTATTCCGCCCAGCACCACTACAGAAACGGTAATAATCAAACCCCATTTTAATTTCTTATTCATAATTGTTCGGTTATAAGGATAGCTATAAACTTTTTAAAAGCAGTTATTGTAAACGAATGCCCTGCCCACGATAGAACTCGAGCAGCTTCATCTTAAAGACAAAATCGTATTGCGAGAGTAGCGATTGAATGCGGGCCCGCTGTAAATTACCCTGGCTGTTGATCAGCTCGAAGGCAGAGAGCAGGTTGAGTTCGTAGCGACGAGCAGCGAACGAAAAAGCCTTTTCGGCAGTGGCCAGCGATTTTTTATCGGCCTCATTTTTTTGCAGCGCCGCTACCGCATCGTTGTAGGCGCGGTAAATGTCTTGCTTTAGTTGTCTCTCGCCTTGTTCCAATTGCAAATTGAGCTGCTCCAGATTTAATTTGGAGCGATCTACATTAAGTCTTGCCGAGCGTCCATTAAAAATGGGCAAATTCATACCCACCCCAATGGATTGACCCAGGTTGGCGTTGAACTGCTTGCCCACGGCGTCGGGTTTAAAATAACCCACTATGTTATTGCCAAAGCTGTAACTGGGCACTTCGACCGGAAAGAAAACACCGCCGGCATTCACGCGAGCGCCGGAAGTAACGTATCCATTCAACACTTGGTTATAGATCTCCTTTTTAAAGCGAATTGCATTGGTATTTAAACTGCCAAAAGCCGAGAAGCTGGGCAACAAGCGCGCACGGGCAGCCTCAATGGTTTGCTGTGCCGATTGAATTCGCAGACGATTTACTTTTTGCTGAGGGAGTAAAGACAGCGCATTCTGATAGACCGCCTCGGGTTGCAGATCGGCCAGCGCCATTACCGGTATCAAATGAACCGGTGGTTCCGCAATATCAAAATCAGCACCGGCATCCAGATTCAAAAGTGCCTTCAATTGTAAGAGAAGCTGAACCGATGTCGTCTGCGCAGTTATGAGCGAGGCACTATCGCGGGCCAATTGAGCCTCAAGCTCGGCCGCATTGATCTCGGGCAGCACCCCGGCATCCACTCTTTTTCTAGTATCGTTGAGCTGCGCGCGAACCTGGTCTACCTGCACCACGGCCACTTTGGCCTGCTCCCTGGCTAGCAATAGTTGCAAGTAAGAGACGGCCACATTCAGCGAAATATCATCCATGATCTTGCGGGTCTGCTCGCGATCGGCCTCCCAGGTAAGACGGCTGGCCTCGCGATTTTTTTTGATCGCAAACCAGTTGAACAAACTCACACTGCTTTGCATTTGCATCCCCACGTTAAAGAAATTATTGTCTTCGAGCACACCGGTGGTCGGGTTCTCGGAGCGACCCAGTCGGTAGCCGGCATTGGAACCAAAATTGAGCGAGGGAAGCTGCCCGAACTTATTACCCAGATAATTGAGCTCCGAAAAACGGGCCTGCAGATCGGTCTGGCGCACCGAAATATTATTTTGCACGGCATAATCCACGCACTGGCGCAGGTCCCACTTGGGCTGGGCCAGCAGTGGGGACACCACCATCAGCATCCACAAAAAAAGAAGGTTCCTTTTCATAGACCTCAAAATTAAATCAATTGACCGCGGGGGCCACTGATTTTTTACAAGCGGTCAAATAGCGTGGCAGGGGCTCAACAAGGGCTTCTGCAGCATGGCCGGCACTAAAAACTAGTGCTCCTACTGCTTTCGATGATAGAAAACAAGGTACAATGCCAAAAACAAGGCCAGTAGCCCCGTACCGGTCAAGGCGGCGGTCAGGTCTTTCATAAAAACTCCCGTAGCGATCACCACATAGGCCAGAATAAAGAAAGAGGCAAAGAAGGGCGTATAGCGTGTAAAACCGCCCAGCTCGGTCTTTTGTCGTTTGCGAAGAATAAACAGAGCAGCCGCCGAGCTGGCCATGCCAATGCAATCCAGGAACATACTAAAGTTGAGGATCGGATCGACCCCCTTCCCCAAGAAACTCACCGCAATGGTCACTATCGAAAAAACAGTAAGCCCGGCCGTTAGGGCACCGGTCTTTTCGTTACGATTCGAAAAAATGCGAGGAAATACCTTATCGACGCTCATCGCATACATCACGCGCGGGTTGCTTAATAGGATCACGTTTACATAAGCCATCACCGACACGAACATCAACATGTCGAATATCTTGGCGCCTGCCTTTCCAAACCAGGCTTCGCAGAGTAAAGCACCGATGGCGGTCGCATTCTTCATGGGCTCGAAACCGATCACCGTTGTATACGCCAGGTTAATGGACAAATACAGCAATACGACAAGCAGGATACCGATCAAGATTCCCCTTGGAATACCGCTGGGCTTTTCGGCCTCGGCCCCAAAATTGATCGTTTGCTGGTACCCTCCAAAGGCAAAGCTGACCGGGATCAACGAAACTACAAATAAGAACCAGGGACTATGATCGGCGAATTGATAGAGTGGATCGCCTTCGTTATAGCCATGGGGTGATACCGTAACTCCCTTAAGCATGCTGGCGATCAAGATCACGATCATCGACAATTTAAAGATGGTCAGTAGATTTTGTGTGCGGCTGCTGGTGCGTAGCCCAAAGAGATTGACCACATAAAAAATACCAACTGCCACGATCGCTACCAGGGTATTGAACAGCGTACCGCTGGGCTTGCCATATAATAGATCGCTGACATAATCGGCCCCGATCAATGCCACAATAGCCAGTGAAGCGGCGTTACTGATCAAAATGATAGCATTTACCGAAAACCCAATGGCGGGATGGTAACATTCGGCAAAAACTTTATAGTAGCCCCCCATGGCCGGCAAACGCTGCCCGATCTCTGCATAGGTGAGCGCTCCGCAAAGGGCAATGAATCCACCCGCGGCCCATACCGAGAAAAAGATCCATTCCGTGCCCGAGGTGGCGGCTACCGAGGCGGGGACCCGAAAGATCCCCATTCCAATGACCAAACTGACCACGATCAGACTGATATCGAAAAGACTTAATTTTTTTACTGCTGCCATTGGTGATCTTATTGTGGAACAAGATACGAGATTAGTTTTTAACAACGGGTGCATAACTCAGCTTGCCACATCTACCGATCCACGATATATTCGCTACCGATACGGTTTCCTGAACAAGGAATGAAAAGGGAAATCCGGTGTAACAACGTTTGTGAATCCGGTGCTATCCCCGTAGCTGTGAATCCCGCTCCGGCGAACTTACTAACGCCTTAGGAGCAACGCTGACGAACAACGCCACTGTGCAAACGGGAAGGCCTTCAGCGAGGATGAGCCAGAAGACCTGCCGCATCAAGCATTATCATTATAAGCTTTCGGGTGAAAGGCTTGAAGATTTAAAGGTGTAAGGGCACTTTTTTATTTTCTACTTTAACATCTGGAAGCAGTCAAACAAAAATTTGCATTATGCAACGACATTTTTTTGTGGGGGCTGCTCTGGTATTGAGCACGCTACTACACGCGCAACAAGACAGTACTTATTTGCAAGAGGTCGTAGTAACGGCCAACAAGTATGAGAAAAAACAAAACCAGACCGGCAAGGTCGTTTCGGTGATCAGCAGCGAGATGCTTCGGCAAAGCGGAGGCCGCTCGCTCGGTGAATTGCTCAATCAGGTAGCCGGGGTCACGGTGCCAGGCGCCAATAACAACCTGGGTAGTAACCAGACCCTCAATATCAGAGGAGCCGCTGCCGGCAACGCACTGATCTTGCTCGATGGGATTCCTGTGAACGACCCCTCCGTCATTAG
>JBJTFT010000041.1:0-5828 GCA_046093525.1 Sphingomonadales bacterium
GCTCTAACCCTCACTCTCATTGGTTAATAGCCGTTTCTTTTGTGGTAGGTGCTGATCTCTTTCATGCGATCGGTGCCGGCGTCTTGCTTGGTAACCCAATTAAACTTAACAAGGGTGTAAAGGAGTCCAATTACACCAGACAGGGGAACCAAATAAATTAACTTGTCCATAATCGTTGTTTCTGCAGTTGAGTTTTAAAGAGATAAGGTCCCTAAAAAAGGGGGTTGTTCGGGCGGCAAAGATAGGGGGTCAGCGCCTATTAATCAAGGGCCAACCAGGCCGCTCCGAGGTGGTCTAAAAGGTCGCTGGGAAGCAGAGCCGGCTCCGATACGGCATGGGCAGCCAGATTGCCCGCCAACCCGTGTAAATAGACCCCAAGACGCACGGCGCTTTGCACGGGCATTCTTTGTGCCAAAAGTCCGGTAAGCAGCCCCGTCAGCACATCGCCCATGCCTCCGGTGGCCATTCCGGAGTTGCCACTTCCATTAAAAAACACAGTACCATCTGGGCAGGCGATCTGAGTATGGTGACCTTTTAAGACTAAAAAGATCTGATACTGGATGGCCTTATCCATAGCTTTTTGCAAACGCTCAAAATCGTTGGCACTCTGTCCAAAAAGCCTTTCAAATTCTTTTAGATGAGGGGTCAGCACACTGCCTTTCGGGATTGTTGAGAGTAAAGAGGGGTGCAGGGCTAAAATAGTCAGGGCATCGGCATCTAGTACTATCGGGCTGGTAAAAGAGGAAAGAAGTGTCTCTACAGCGGCCTTGGTCTCTTCTTTAGTCCCTATTGCCGGGCCTATTCCTATTGATTGAAACAGCGAAAGGTCTTTAGGTAATTGACTAATGCAGGTTTGCTGGGCATCAACCGAACACATGGCTTCGGGTACTGTCGTTTGCAGAATACTAACTCCTGCGGCAGGCACCTGACAGCTTAGTAAACCAAGGCCCGATCGCAGAGCTCCTTTTTCGGCTAATACGGCAGCTCCCATTTTTCCCCATTGGCCTGCTACCAGTAATACATGCCCGAAATTTCCTTTATGCGCACTTTTGGTGCGAATGGGTTTAAGCGCTTTGACATCTTGCAACAATTGCAGATAGAATGGCGTGTGGGTGTGCTGGTAAAAACCGGAATGTAATCCAATGTCCAGTAAATGCACCTGACCGAGATAGGCGTCATTTTCAGCCATCATCATCGCTAACTTATACGATTGTAAGCATAGGGTATGGGTAGCCTTAATAACAGGATGCAATATCGAAGATCGATCGGCAAAAAGTCCACTGGGTAAATCTAAGGAGATACAAACACCGCCCGAGGCATTGATTCGTTCAATAAAGTCCGCACTAAGACCTTCGAGGCCCCGGTTAAGACCGGTTCCAAATAAGGCATCAATTATGGGTATTGCGGAATCAAATACGGGTAGCTGATCGACCGTTTGCACAAACCGAATGGAGACTTGCGAGAACTGATGCAGTCTGGAGAGGTTCAATTGAAAATCGGGGGTGCCCAGGTAACCAAACTCCAGCACATATACCGAAATCGTTTTTCCCTGCTGCGCTAGTAGACGCGCTATCACCAGCCCATCGCCACCATTATTACCCTTACCGCAGCAAATGGTAAAGCTTGACTGATTTGGAAATTGCGCCACGATCCAGGCAAAGCAACGACCCGCCGCTCGCTCCATTAGCTGTTCGGAAGAAATGGGTTCTTCGCGCATGGTGTATTCATCCCAAGCCTTGATCTGCTCGGCGCTAAAGATCTTCATAGTACGAAAGTTCTGTAAATTAATTCAAAATAACAATGAGAGGGTCGCCTTAGCAGACCTTATGCCGAGAATTTAATGCGCATGGAAAATTCAATTATTGATCGTCTTCTCGTTCGTCTTGATTGTAATAATTACCAAAGAGATCGTAGCTGTGATGTGCAGCCGAATAAATACCCCGATTAAAGCGGTTGCCCAAAATAATGACCACAACTTTTTCTTCTATTAATCGAGTAAAGGCCGCGTTGTTTCCGTGCCATCTTCCAAAATGATAGATCACCTTTTTTCCATTACGTAAAAACTCTAATCGAAATCCCAGCCCATAATGATGCGTGCCGGGTCGTTCAAAACTATAACCCTGAAAAGCTTGCTGTAAAAGAGCGGTATCGATCAGTTGGTCGGTGTACAAGGCCTGATCCCATTTGAGTAGATCTTGCGGAGTGCTATAAATGTTCTTATCACCATAGGTCAAATCGAGATAGTCGAGAGGCCACAGCCGCCCATTGGGTTGATACGAGGGTGTGCTGCGCTTGGCATGTTTAGGTTGATAGACAAATGTGTGTTTCATGCCTAGTGGCTCAAAAATTGTTTCTTGCATATAGCGAGGATACGAGACCCCCGAAAGCTTTTCTATAAGCAGGGCGAGCAGCACATAGTTCGTGTTACAGTACTCGAAACGTTTATTAGGTGGGGCATGACGAGCCGGTTGCTCCGTGCTCATTACTTGTAGCACATCTTGGTTGGTGGCCATACGTTCCTTATTCCAAGAAGAGGCTTCCATAAAATAGAGATAGTTGGGCAGCCCGCTTCTATGTGTAAGTAGATCGCGCACCGTAATAGAGGGATAGGGGAGAGTAGGAAAAAACTGGTTGATGGTATCTGTAAGCGAGAGTTTTTTTTGATCAACAAGTTTTAAAATAGCAAAAGCTGTAAAGGGTTTAGTAGAAGATGCGATATGTATCGAACTAGTGGCACTGATCGCACGGCTTCGGCCGGGCAGATCCTCGAAACCTTGGTACTGTTCGTAGAGGATAGTACCTCCTTTGGCCACCAAGAGGCCGCCACTAAAACTTCGGTAGGGCCCCAGCAGTGTACTATCAAAGTAGTTTGATAGTAGTGCACTGTAGTGCTGCTTTTCTGCCTCAGTGATGACTAGGGGAGTAGGGGGGGTATAGTTTTTGTTTCCGGTGCCCTTGTCTTCGATCAGTCCGCAAGAAGTACTACCGCTCATTAGTACTAACCAAACAAGCAGCGTGTATATTAAATTATTTTTCAAGGGTGGTCAAAGATAGGGTTCCTGCTATTTACAAGTATATTTGTTGAGGTTGGTTTACAGCAAAATATTTTATTGCGAAAAGATGGCTACGCAACAACGAAATACAGCTACCAGTTATCCAAAGGACAAGATCAAGATCCTTTTTTTGGAAAATATCAGTGATGCGGCGGTAAAGAAATTTCGCTCTCACGGCTACACCCAGGTCGAAAAGATAAATCGTGCCCTAAGTGAGCAACAATTGATCGAAGCGGTTCGTGACGTACATATTTTGGGCATTCGTTCAAAGACGAGCATTACTGAAAATGTGCTGGCAGCTGCCAAAAAATTGCAAGCCATTGGTTGTTTTTGCATTGGGGTTAATCAGATCGATCTTCGAGCCGCCACCCAAAGAGGGGTAGCGGTTTTTAATGCTCCTTATTCTAACACACGCTCAGTGGCCGAGTTGGTCATTGGCGCTTCCATTATGTTATTGAGGAGTATACCTGATAAGAACCTGGCAGCACACAAAGGAATTTGGCAAAAAGAAGCCAAGGGCAGTCGAGAAATGCGGGGCAAGACCATGGGCATTGTCGGATACGGCAATATTGGAAGCCAGGTAAGCGTAATGGCCGAGGCTCTGGGTATGCGTGTTATCTTTTATGATATAGAAAATAAGCTACCACTGGGAAATGCGTCTAGCTGTCGCTCCTTAAAAGAGCTATTAAACGCTGCCGATATAATTACATTACATGTGCCAGAGACCACACTCACCAACAATCTTATTAATAAACAAACCCTTCGTCAGTGCAAAAAAGGCGCACTACTCATTAATTATGCCAGAGGACAGGTCGTAGACTTGGAGGCGCTGCACCAGTCCATGAAAGCCGGCAATATCTCAGGAGCGGCCATCGATGTATTTCCATGGGAGCCCGAAAAGAACGGTGATACGTTCAGCTGTCCTCTTCAGCACCATCCCAATGTGCTACTGACCCCGCATATCGGAGGCAGTACCGAAGAGGCACAGCAAAATATTGGAGAAGATGTCAGCGTCAAGCTATTCCAATACCTCGAAACAGGCTTTAGTGATGGCTCACATACCATTCCATCTCTTTCGTTGCCCCCACAAACGGGCGCCCATCGAATCTTACACATTCACAAAAATGTACCAGGGGTTCTTTCTGCGATCAACACCGCCCTTTCAAGTAATAATATAAATATCCTTGGTCAATATTTAAAAACCAATGAGTTAATAGGATATGTGGTGCTTGATGTAGATCACAAGCTTTCAACGAGGGCCTTTTCGCTTCTGCGAGAAATTCCCGGTTCTATCCGGGCTCGTATGCTTTACTAGCCTTCTTTATTTCCTATAATTTATATTATGTTAAATGGATAGTTTGAAAGTAAAGCCATCCGTTCAGATGGCCTTACATGATCAGGTTTACTCGATCAGTTCTTTATCGATTCATAACGATCGTTCCACTTCTTCTCTTCTGCCGCCCACTTGGTTTGGTCGACCGTGTTCTTGACCTTACCGGCCATCGCCTTCTTAAAGGCGAAAATATCGGCCAAATAGCTGGCCGCCTTTTTATACTGTTGCTTATCGCGGGTATCCAGTTCGCCTTTGGCGGCGAAAATGGCTGAAGCCGCTTCATATGGATCCTTCGCCCCTTCTAAGGTCTCGCCATATTCCTTGTCAAGCGCATCTCTTTTGGCAATATCCTCTTTTGAGGCCATGGTACCGGGCTTGGTGCGGGCTTTCATATCCTTTGCATGCTGGTCTCTTTTTTCGCTGACCACGGCAGCCTTATTGATAAAATGATCGCCAATGTATAAATAAGGAATCTCGTAGCCTGGTCTAGCCTTAGCCGCGCGGTTGAAAGCATTGATCATTTTCTTTTCGAGCTCCGCGCTATTGGCAGGCAACACAGCCTCTGTATCGCGGGGATCCAGCGTATCGTATAAGATCTCGCCCAATACCTGATTGGCTTTAAAATTATCGGGGTCTGTGGCCAGTAGTTCATCGATGGCCTTTAGTTTTTCTTCGAACCCATTGGCCAAACCGACAGCAAAATCTACTTTGTCGTAGTCGAAGTAATCACTCTTGGGAAATACCTCTTTACCCAATGCCTTGTAGCGCTCAAAGGCTTCCATGTCCTTTTTGCCGAATGAATATGTTATGAGATATCGATATACACCTTCAAAACCATCCCCACCCACTTTGGCGTTGGCTAATTTCTGGTAATACTGAAGCGCATCGTCTTTAAAGCCCCCCGACTCTGCGGTAATACCGGCCAAAATCAGCACGTTGGTGTCTATGGGAGACGTCAATAACTTTAGTTTGATCAAGATATCGGAGTAGCCGATCGCTTTTTTGAGTTTGGTAAGCGCATCGGGCCAATTCTTTTTAGTGTATTCGTTGTACCCTCCCGTATAAAAATTTGAATAAAGGTTTACGGCACTGTTCTGGTACATGGATTCGCTTAGTAAGGCCATGGTCGGATCCATTTCTCTGAACTTGGCAAAAGCAGCGTCCGCATCGGCGATCAGCTGTTCCCCTTCGGGTGTACCCTTCTTGCCATCGGTGTTGGCCAATGAGGAGTAAACGATAGATTTTAAAATATAAGCTTCGGGTTTCGCCGTGTATTTGGCATTATTAAAAGCCTTATCGATATCGGTCTTTGCCTTATCGAATTGATTGAGCATGACCAGCGTCTTAACAGGGTCATAGTTCTGTGCTA
Source organism: Sphingomonadales bacterium (assembly GCA_046093525.1). Taxonomy (GTDB): domain Bacteria; phylum Bacteroidota; class Bacteroidia; order Chitinophagales; family Chitinophagaceae; genus JJ008. Next base: position 5,756 of record JBJTFT010000041.1, read on the forward strand.
CCGATGCAGTGACGGCAGAAAGTAGTACAGCAAGCGCTAAAAAATATGATTTCATGTTTGTAGGTTGTTAGGT
>JBJTFT010000042.1:0-19917 GCA_046093525.1 Sphingomonadales bacterium
CAAAAAAAACAACTACCGACTCTTCGTATACCAAAGAAGATCTTCGCGAACTGAGCGTAGCCCAGTTCGCCGCAATTGATAGCGCCAAACTCGAGAGCTTTTTGCGTAATAACCGCTTTCCCAGACAGACCAGTGTAGCGCAGCTCAAAGAAAAGGTGGCAGCGGGTACGTTAGCGCCCTCGGTATTATGGGATTGGTTAGACAGTGATGATGGATTCCAAAATAGTGGTATTGCCGGCTGCGAAGTATACAGAAGTAATGATGGTGGACGCACCTGGGCAAAGACGCACGAAAAGCCTATCGGCATTTTTAATACGTATGGATATTATTTTGCCAAAGTATATACGTCTTATCAAAATGCAGATAAGGTCTATATACTTGGATTTAGCTCACAAGTATCCACTGACGGTGGTAAGACCTTTACCAACATGGACAAGGGCAATGTGCATGCCGATCATCATGCCCTGTGGGTCAATCCTAAAAAAGACAGTCACATCATCAATGGTAATGACGGTGGCGTGAACATCAGCTATGACACCGGCAAAAATTGGTTCAAGGCCAATACTCCTGCCGTAGGCCAGTACTATGCCATTACCACCGACGATGCCAAACCCTATAATGTCTATGGCGGCTTGCAAGACAATGGTAGTTGGTGGGGCCCTTCTACCCATAAAGAGGACATTGGCTGGATCGATATGGGGCAATACGGATATAAAATGGTCAATGGCGGAGACGGTATGCAAGCGCAGGTAGACAGAAGGGATAACAACACCGTGTACTCCGGATCGCAATTTGGCGTCTACGGCCGCTATCAAAAAGATAAACCCGGCATGTCTAAAAATATACGCCCACAACACCAGTTGGGTGAGCGACCACTGCGTTTTAATTGGCAAACCCCTATTTTACTCAGCAGACATAACCAAGATATTTTATACTACGGCGCTAATAGACTTTACCGATCGCTGAATAAAGCAGATACTCTGCTGCTGATGAGCGCTGATCTTACCAAGGGTGGCCAAGCCGGTAATGTTCCTTACGGAACCATCACGAGCATCGATGAATCACCCTTACGCTTTGGAATGCTGTACATCGGAACGGATGATGGCAACCTGCACCGCTCCGACGATGGTGGCTACACCTGGTCTCCCCTGCACCGCACGATTGCAGGCGACAAGAGCAAGAATGCAAAAACGGTCGCTGCCCCTGCCGGATTGGATACCCGACAACTATGGGTAAGTCGCGTGGTAGCCTCCCACCATAACGAAAACAGAGTCTATGTTACCCTCAACGGATATCGCTCCGATAATTTTGAACCTTTTGTGTATGTGAGCGAAGACAAGGGCGTTACCTGGCAATCCATTGCAGGTAACTTACCACTCGAATCGGTAAACGTTATCAGAGAAGATCCTAAAAACGCCAATATACTTTACGTAGGTACCGATGGGGGGCTTTATGTAAGTTTTGATGGCGGGAAAAACTACAAGGCCTGGCAGACCGGCATGCCCCGCTCCGTACCTGTGCATGATATTGCCATACAGACACGAGATAACGAGATCGTGATCGGCACGCACGGCCGCAGTTTGTACGTAGGAAAACTCGATAAACTACAAAAGAAGTAAGAACAGCTCAACGGCGCTGTAATAGCCATTGAAGGGCCAGCGCATAACCCTCGAGCCCGAGGCCGCAAATCATACCTGCGGCCTTGGGACTTACAAAAGAATGTCTGCGAAACTCCTCGCGTGCATGTACATTAGAAATGTGCACCTCAATAACAGGTGCCTTGATGGCCGCCACCGCATCGCCAATGGCCACGGACGTATGCGTATAGCCGCCGGGATTTAAGATGATGCCATCGCTAGAAAATCCGGCGCGTTGAATCTCGTTGATCAATTCACCCTCTATGTTGCTCTGAAAATATTCGATCGAAATAGCTGCAAACCGCTCGCGAAGAGAAGGCAAAAAGGTGTCGAACGATTCCGCCCCGTACACTTCCGGCTCTCGTTTTCCCAACAAATTCAAATTAGGCCCATTGATGATGACGATCGTCATGATTAATTTTTAGGGGTCCTGATCAGGTCCATGAATTGATCGAAGAGATAGCGACTGTCGTGCGGCCCCGGTGTAGCCTCGGGGTGATATTGCACCGAAAATGCCGGCTTACCTTTTACGCGGATCCCTTCTATCGATTGGTCGTTGAGATTGACGTGCGTGACCTGAATATGATCCGCCTTTTTAACGGCAGTCGGATCTACCCCAAATCCATGATTCTGTGTGGTGATCTCGGAGCGACCGGTCTCCAAATTTTTTACCGGATGGTTAAGGCCACGATGTCCATGATGCATCTTAAAAGTAGGAATATCATTGGCCAGGGCCAGTAACTGATGTCCCAGACAAATCCCAAAAAGCGGTTTTCCTTCTTTCATCACTTCTTTGACCAACGAGACGGCATAATCCATGGGGGCCGGATCGCCCGGTCCGTTCGAAATAAAATAACCATGGGGGGCAAATTGCTTTACCTCTTGCAGTGATGTACGGGCGGGGAATACTTTTACATGGGCCCCGCGCTCCACCATGCATTGCAAAATATTTCGCTTTACTCCGTAGTCCATTACGGCAATACGAATGTCTGAGTCGGTATTTCCCAGTTCGTAGGCCTTGGTCGTGCTGACCTTAGAGGCCAATTCCAGCCCATCCATATTAGGAACCGCCTGCAACTTCTTTTGCAACAACTCGATATCGGTGGTTTCCGAAGAGATGATGCAATTCATGGCGCCTTTGGTACGAATATGTGCTACCAGCGATCGCGTATCGACCCCCTGAATGGAGACCACACCACTTTGCTGCAAGTACTCCTGTAGCGAGGCTGCTGCTTGCCGACGAGAGTAGAGCGCTTCGAGATTTCTTCCGATAAGTCCGCTGATCTTGATACTGTCCGACTCCACATCGAGATCCTTAACGCCGTAGTTGCCTACATGAGCCGTATTCATGATCAGGATCTGCCCAAAATAGCTGGGATCGGTAAAAACCTCTTGGTAGCCGGTCATGCCGGTATTAAAGCAGATCTCTCCGGTCGTTGTACCGATGGCACCAAAGGCCTGACCATGATGAACCGTTCCGTCAGCGAGCACCAAAACAGCAGGAGTAGAAGAGGAAGGCATAGAAGTGGGGTTACAGTAAAAACAAATTGCGTAAAAATAACGCTTTTAGCCCGGCCAACACCCAAAGATGTGCACAAATTATACCAGCGGCTCTTGCTGGCTCAGACAATGAAAACTACCCAGCCCCCAGATAATATCGACCGAATCGATGCCGACTACCTTGCGGTCCGGAAAGCACTGTTCAATGATACGAAGCGCCGTATCATCTTGCGGGCAATTAAAAACAGGCACGATCACCGATCGATTAGCAATATAAAAGTTGGCATAGGAGCAAGGCAAGCGCTGGTCTTCGTACACAAGGGCCGGTGGCATGGGCAGCTCTATGATATTGAGCGATCGATCACCCGGCAAGCGCATGGCCTTCAGTTGCCGGAGATTGGTTTGTAGCAGTTCATAATTATCATCGGAACGATCCGACTCTACGGTAGCCAGCACGGTATCTGCGTTCACGAAACGAACCGTATCGTCGATATGTCCATCGGTATCGTCACCGACGATACCTTCGTCTATCCACAGGATTTGCTCTACGCCATAATAATCGCGTAGGTACTGTTCTATCTGTTCTTGCTGTAAGTGAGGATTACGATTAGGATTCAATAAACATGCCGTTGAGGTAAGTAAGGTACCGGCGCCGTTAAACTCTACACTTCCGCCCTCCATCACAATACCCGGATGCCAAACCGGTATCTGGTAATGTTCGGCTATGCGAGTGGGGATCACATCATCCAGGTCGTAGGGCGGATATTTGTTTCCCCAGGCATTATATCCCCAATCAACGATCCCTTTTTTTTGGTCGGCCGCAGGGTTGATCAAAAAAGCGGGGCCATGATCCCTGCACCAGGCATCATTGGTCGGATGATGAAAAAAATCAACCTTCGAAAGGTTCACATCAAAACGAAGTAACCATTCGGTGGCTTGTTGTTGCATAATCGTATCGGCCACATTGATCTTGACTTGCTCGCCTTGGGTGAGCTCCTTGATAAACTTTACATAACTGGGATAGATCGTTTGGATCTTGCCGGGCCACGAAGCCTCTTTATGAGGCCAACTAAGCCACGTGGCCGCATGGGGGGCAAACTCCGCAGGAAAATAATAACCCAGTTCTTTGGGCTTGCGCTGCTCAGTATTCATCTACGTAACGCTTAGTGATAGGCTGATAAGAGTCGATCCGGCGGTCTCTTAAAAAAGGCCAATGGGTTCGGTAGTGATCGGTCTTTGAAAGGTCGACCGTTACCACGGCCGTGTCTTGGTTGTCGTGCGAGCCCTGCCATAAAAGCGTACCGAACGGATTGGATACAAAGGACCCTCCCCAAAACTGCATGGCCCCATTTTGCTCCAAGCCCACCCGATTGACGCTTACGACATGAACACCGTTGGCCACCGCATGGCTTCGTTGCATGGTTTGCCAGGCGCCATATTGCTCGGTATTGGTCGTTTGGTCTTGATTGGTAGCCCATCCAATGGCCGTTGGATAAAATAATATTTCGGCACCCATCAGGGCTGTAATGCGCGCAGCCTCGGGGTACCACTGGTCCCAACAGATGAGTACACCGATGGTCGCAAACTTTGTTTTAAAAACCTTATAGCCGAGATCGCCGGGTGTAAAGTAAAATTTCTCGTAGTAAGCCGGGTCATCGGGAATATGCATCTTTCTGTACTTACCTAAATAACTACCATCGGCATCGATAACAGCAGTGGTATTATGATAAAGGCCCTCGGCGCGCTTTTCGAAGAGCGAAGCCACGATAACCACCCCTAAACGCCCCGCAACTTGTTGTAAGGCCTCTGTAGAAGGACCGGGTACCGGCTCGGCCAATTGAAAATTTTCATACGCCTCCACGTCACAGAAGTAAAGAGAGGTAAAGAGTTCTTGCAAACAGATCATTTGCGCGCCCTTAGCGGCCGCTTGTTCGACCCCCTTGATAGCCTTGCTCAGATTATCCGCTTTATTGTGGGAGCAATTCATTTGCACCAACCCTACCGATACCGATCTCATAGGCATTGTTTATGCGGCAAAAATAACCCATTGCCAGTAGTAAAGTCCTAAAATGTGGAAGACAAAAAAATGCCCCTCAAGTTGAGGGGCATAGCTATACTAAGACGATTATTGTTTATTCGTCAGCAGGCGTCTCTTCGGGAGCAGCCTCTGTGGCGGCAGGAGCGGCCGTAGAAGCGGCTGCTTTTTTACGTGAGCCGGAACGACGGGTCTTTTTGGCCGTAGCTTTTTCTTCGCCCTTACCCTTACCGTAGATCTCGTTGAAGTCCACCAACTCGATCATGGCCGTATCGGCATTGTCACCGGCACGAAATCTTAATTTGATGATACGCGTGTAACCACCCGGACGGCCGGCCACTTTTTCAGCAACGGCCCCAAAAAGTTCCTTGACGGCCTCTTTGTCTTGCAGGTAGCTGAATACCACGCGACGTTGGTTGGTGGTATTTTCTTTGGCCTTGGTAATGATGGGTTCAACATAGACACGCAGGGCCTTGGCCTTAGCGGTCGTCGTTACGATACGCTTATGAGCGATCAGCTGGCAAGCCAGGTTGCTCAACAGGGCTTCGCGGTGGGCTTTCTTTCTGCCCAGGTTGTTTACTTTGTCTCCGTGACGCATGACATTTGGTTTTATGAACACTGCACCGTGTCAGGAATTGCAGTGGTTGCCCTTCTTTGCAAAAGAGCGTGAATGAATAAAATTAAAACTCGCTCAGGTCAATCCCCAACTTCACCAGGTCCATTCCAAAGTGCAATCCCCTTTCAGAGAGCACTTGCTCGATCTCGGACAAAGACTTTTGTCCGAAGTTGCGGAACTTCATCAGGTCTTCTTGCTCGTACTGCACCAACTCGCTCAGCGAATTGATCTTGGCGGCTTTCAGACAGTTAAAGGCACGCACCGAAAGATCGAGATCTTCGAGTGGGGTCTTCAGCACCTTGCGCAATTGCAGGGTTTGCTCATCGACCAGGTCTTCTTTCTTTTCTTCCTTATTATCGAAAGTGATGTTCTCGTCGGTGATGATCATCAAGTGTTGGATCAAAATACGAGAGGCTTGCTTTACCGCTTCTTCGGGATGAATAGTACCATCGGTAGCTACTTCCATGATCAATTTTTCGAAGTCGGTACGCTGCTCCACACGCGTATTCTCAATGCTGTACTTGACATTCTTGATAGGCGTGTAGATAGCATCTACAGGAATATAGCCCAACGGAGCGTCCTTGGGTTTATTGTCTTCGGCAGATACATACCCGCGGCCCTTGCCAATGGTCAGCTCCATATCGAGACGGGCAGAACCATCGAGGGTGCAGATGAGCAGGTCGGGATTCATGATCTGGAAAGACTGGGTATTCTCACCGATCAGGGCCGCCGTAAACTCGGTCTTGTTCTTGATGGAGAGGCTGATCTTCTCAGCAGAAAATTCTTGATCGCCAATTTTCTTAAAGCGAACCTGCTTGAGGTTCAGCAACATCTCAACCACGTCTTCGCTAACGCCCTTAAGGGTAGCGAACTCATGATCGACTCCTTCGATCTTAATGCCGATGATGGCATATCCCTCGAGCGAGTTGAGCAATACACGACGCAGGGCATTGCCGATGGTAACCCCGTATCCGGGCTCCAAGGGACGAAACTCGAACTGCGCGTTAAAGTCAGATGCTTTCTGAAGGATGATCTTATCGGGCTTTTGAAAATTCAGGATGGCCATAGTTGATTACTTTAAATGGTAAGGAAAAACTCCTCGTTATTACTTAGAGTACAATTCGACAATCAGTTGCTCCTTGATATTCTCGGGCACGCTTTCTCTTTCGGGATAAGCGATAAAGGTTCCCTTGCCAGCGGTCTCGTTAAAATCGAGCCAGTTGTACTTGGGATTCTTTCCGCGTATAGCGCCGGATATGGAAGCACGCTCTTTGCTACTGATCTTAATGGTTACCACATCGCCCGGCTTCAACTGGTAAGAAGGTACGTTAACCACCTTGCCGTTCACTTCGACGTGCTTGTGACTTACCAACTGACGGGCAGCAGGACGAGAGGGAGCAATACCCATGCGGAACACGGTATTGTCCAAACGAGCTTCCAGTAACTGGATGAGGTTTTCACCGGTTACCCCCTTACGACGGGCAGCTTCTTCGAATGTTTTACGGAATTGCTTCTCCAATACCCCGTAGGTGTATTTGGCTTTTTGCTTCTCACGCAATTGCAAGGCGTATTCGCCAAGTGATTTACGCTTACGCTTTTCTCCATGTTGACCGGGAGGATTAGAATTCTTACCCAGCCATTTTCCATTGCCCAAAATGGGCTCCCCGAAAATACGGGAGATCTTGGTCTTAGGACCATTGTACCTTGCCATAGTGATTGTTCATTTAAGCTTTTTTAAAAACCGGTGACGCGATCGGTAAAAAGCTTTTAAAAAATTAATCGCGCACCCTTTTATAAAATGAAACGCAAATGGCGTATGTCAAATTAAACCCTTCTCTTCTTAGGAGGACGGCAACCGTTATGAGGCATCGGGGTAACGTCCTTGATCATCACCACTTCGATACCGCTCTGAGACAAGGAGCGGATCGCACCTTCACGACCAGAACCGGGGCCCTTCACATAAACGTCTACGCGCTTTAGACCGGCATCAAAAGCGGCACGGGCTGCATCGGCAGCGGCCATTTGAGCGGCATAGGGCGTGTTCTTCTTCGATCCGCGAAATCCCATCTTTCCCGCACTGCTCCAAGAGATCACCTGACCGGTCTTATTGGTAAGACTGATGATGATATTATTGAACGTAGCAGAGATGTGGGCGTCGCCGTAGGCATCTACCTTCACCACTCTTTTCTTAGCGGCGGCCTTGGCGCTGGGTTGCTGTTGTTGTGCTTTTGCCATGATGATTGGATGATCGTCTGTTAATTATTTTTTAGCTGCCTTCTTCTTACCGGCAACGGTTTTACGTTTTCCTTTACGGGTACGGCTGTTGGTCTTGGTACGCTGTCCGCGAACAGGCAGCCCCTTACGATGGCGAAGACCGCGGTAGCAAGCGATATCGAGCAGACGCTTGATGCTCATCTGCACCTCGGAACGCAGCTGACCTTCTACTTTCAACTCTTCGGTGATGACAGAACGGATGGCATTGAGCTCATCATCGTTCCATTCATGCACTTTCTTATTGCGATCAATGCTATGCTTGTCGAGGATGTAACGGGCAGTGGCAGGACCAATTCCGAAGATGTAGGTGAGACCGATCTCCCCTCTTTTGTTTTTTGGTAAATCAACACCGGCAATACGAGCCATAGTAGTTTGTTATTGTTGTAGAGGTTATTGACTAGGATTATCCCTGGCGTTGCTTGAAGCGGGGATTCTTTTTGTTAATGATGTACAGCTTGCCTTTGCGACGGACGATCTTACAGTCCACGCTGCGCTTTTTGATAGAGGCTCTTACTTTCATCTTGTTTTGTTTTTCGGTCTTACTTGTATCGGAAATTGATCCGACCCCTTGTCAGATCGTAGGGCGAAAGCTCTACTCCTACTTTGTCACCGGGTAAAATACGGATGTAATGCATCCTCATTTTTCCGGAGATCGTGGCCAGGATCTCGTGACCGTTTTCAAGCTTTACTCTGAACATGGCATTCGATAATGCCTCCAGAATGATTCCATCTTGCTTGATCAGCGGTTGTTTCGACATACGATTTTAAGGGGTGCAAAGATAGGTCGTTATCAGGGAATAACGAAGAAAATCGGCGATTTTTTCCCCGACGGTAGAAAACCCGAGGCTTGTCGCGCAAAAAAAGAGACAAAACGCTGTATACTAATAAGTTATACTTATTGTTTGGAGCGAGTGGGTTCCCTCCGTTACTCGGCCCAGCTCATCACGTAGTCCCCGTTCTCGATCTCAAGGGCCTGCCGGGTCAGCATCAGCGGACGAAAAGTATCGACCATTACCGCCAACTCCTTGGTCTCTTTGGCACCAATACTTTTTTCGACCGCGCCCGGATGTGGACCATGCGGAATTCCGGCCGGATGCAGGGTGATCATACCGCGGGTGACCGACTTGCGGCTCATAAAATCGCCATCCACATAATAGATGACTTCGTCGCTGTCGATGTTGGAGTGGTTATAGGGTGCAGGAATGGCCTGCGGGTGATAATCGAAAAGACGAGGCACGAATGAACAAACCACGAACGCATCAGTTTCGAAGGTCTGGTGAATAGGAGGCGGCATGTGTACCCGTCCGGTGATGGGTTCAAAATCGTGAATGGAAAAGATAAAGGGATAACAACAGCCATCCCACCCTATCACATCAAAGGGATGCGTACCATAATGGAGTCCATAGAGTACTCCTTTCTTTTTGGCCTTGATCAAAAAATCGCCCTTCTGATCGATGGTCATTAAGTCTTGCGGCGGACGAATATCCCTCTCGCAATAGGGAGAGTGTTCCATGAGTTGACCTCGCCGACTGGTATAACGCTTCGGATAACGAAGGGGCGTAAAGGACTCCACGATAAAGAGTCGATTATCGGGCGTATCGAAGTGTATTTGATAGATGGTACCGCGCGGCAACACGATATAATCGCCATAGCTAAAAGGTAACTGGCCGTATTGTGTCATGACCTTACCGCTGCCCTCGTGCACAAAGATCATCTCGTCGCCATCGGTGTTCTTGTAAAAATAATCGGTGGTGCTGTGTCGCGGGGCAGCCAATACAATGTGGCAATCTCCGTTGACCAACACCGGTATGCGGCTTTGCAAATAATCGTCTATACGGGGCACCTTAAATCCTTCGAAGCTGCGGTGACGGAGCATTTTCTCTTCGGCCACCTGTGGCGACACATCTTGTTGAGGCTCGGTGCGAATGATCTGCGTAGGGGGATGGCAATGATACAGCAGGGCATAATCATCACTAAAGCCTTCGGTAGAGAACAACTGTTCGCTGTACAGCGTACCATCGGGTTTTCTGAATTGCGTGTGTCGCTTATGCGGAATGGAACCCAATGTATAATAATGGGGCATAACTAAGGTTTAAGGGGTCACTTACATGCCGGGAAACCAAGGCCGACCAACGATCTCACGAAACGGCCAGGGCATGGCGGCCAAGATCATCAACAACGAGACAAGCAGTGCGTACGAGACAGGTTTGTACGAAAGCGTTTTGGCCTTAGTACGTGCCCAGGTGATCAGTACAACGGCCAAGATCATCAGCAAGGGGTGCTCTATCAGATAAAACCGATAAAAGGAATCTTTCATCACCGAAACACCCTCAGGTACATTACCCCACGAATAGCGACCACCCAGTACCTGATAAAGACCGATCAGCAGCATGGTATGGGCCGCTATCATCAAAAACAGACTGGTCGATTTGACCGATTCTTTTTGGGCGAAGGCCTGTACGATAGAAAGTAACAAGAGCAGAAGCACTACCCATCGCAGCGCATTGTGCAGGTGTAAGAGTCCGGTTTCCATAAGCTAGATTTTGTATGAACCAAATATAAGAAATCTCTTTGCTTATTCTACCCACTCGGCCACAAAGACGTTGGTATCGCGGGTGCCTCCATTATTGCGATTGCTGGCAAAAACGATCCTTCTTCCATTGGGCGAGAACATGGGAAAAGCATCAAAACCTTTGTCGCGACTGATCTTTTGAAGGTTCGTGCCATCTTCGTTGATGGTATACAAATTGAACGGAAAGCCTCTTTTATACTCATGGTTGGAGGCAAAGATGATGCGCTTGCTGTCGGGCATAAACACGGGTGCCCAATTGGCTTGGCCGTATTGGGTAACCTGACGGGCATTGCTGCCATCGGCATTAGCTACCCACACCTCCATGTTCGTGGGAGCTACCAGGTCTTGAGATAACAATTCTTTATACTCTCCGATCTGCTCAGGTGTCTGTGGGCGCGAGGCACGCCAGATAATTTTTTTTCCATCGGGACTGAACCAAGCCCCTCCGTCGTACCCCAGCGTCGTGGTAATTCGCTTTTCATCCCCGGTGGCCAGGTCCATGATGTATAACTCAATGTCTCCGTCTTTGGTGCTGGTATAGATCATCTTTTTACCATCGGGAGAAAGAGTAGCCTCGGCATCATAATAAGGCGAGCTGGTGAGTTGTTTCTTTATGTTTCCACTGAGGTCTGCCATAAAAATATCGTACCCCTTGTACAGCGGCCAGATGTATTTGTTACCATACTTAGCGCGATCGGGCACTGGCGGGCACGCCTCACTGGCCAGATGTGTAGACGCGTAGATGATGTGCTTGTTATCGTAGGTAAAATAGGCACAGGTAGTGCGGCCCTTTCCGGTGCTCACCATCTTGTAGGTAAAGGGCTCACTGGTCTTGGCAGGCACCTTGCCCACAAAGATCTGATCGCAGGGGATTCCGTCTTTTATGGAGGTCCGCTGAAAGACCAACATCTTGCCATCGAAACTCCAATACGCTTCCGCATTATCGCCGCCAAAGGTCAACTGACGAATATTGCGAAGGTGGGTTTCGTCGGCATAACGAAGCGAGTCGCCCTGGGCTGATTGAGCCTGCAACCGGGTCGATCCGATGAGCAATAAAAACAATATCAAAAAGGGCATTGCGTTAAATCGTAACAAATGTTTCATACTACATCTTTAGAGGTTGCAAAACTATCTTTGTCGTTACATATAACTGTCAATTAAATGTCAAACCTTAGCCCTTTGTTTAGCTGCCTGTGCAGAACGACGATGGCCGTTGCTGCAGTGTTGAGACCTGTAATGAACCAAGGTACGGGTCGAAAGCTAAGAGGGCTCGCCCTACTCTTGAGCTGCCTGGCAGCCCTTGTAAGCTGCGAATCGCCCACCTCCGATAAGGCCGCGATCGAAAATACGCTCGTATCCGGCGATAATACCGAAACACTTGCCAGTGAGCGGAACACGGGTCTTGCCGATAGCCTCTTACCAACACCACTCCAGCTGGCCTATGCCCGGGCGCTGCGGATGGCCGAACAGGGCGACCCCGCTACCCTGCTGCTTTGTGACTCGTTATTGGCAAACCAGGGACCGCGGGGAGGAGCCGAGCCCTATTACTACCAGGGCATCTATTACACGACAAAGAAACAGCCGCAACAAGCGATCGTCTGGTTCAATAAGACCATCGAGACCGACTATACTTTTTTTGAGGCCTACCTAGAGAAAGCTGCGTTGCTTATGGAAGCCAACCAATACGAGTCGGCCCTTAAGGAACTGGAATTATTGCGCACCTTATCGCCCGGCTATGCCCCGGTTCATTACTGGCTGGGCAAATGGGCCGCCCGACAGGATAAAAAGCAAATGGCCATTCACCACTATCGCCTGGCTTTATCGCTGGATACCTCGCTGATCGAGGCCCGGCAGGCCCTTACCCAGCTTGAAAAATGATCAGTATCTTGCAGCCATGCCACTCGTAGCTCCTTCGCTTCTTTCGGCCAACTTTTTGCAACTGCAAAAAGACTGCGATATGCTCAATAGCAGCCAGGCTGATTGGTTTCACCTCGATGTAATGGACGGTCGTTTCGTTCCCAATATCAGCTTCGGACCCATGCTGATCCATTTTTTTAGAAAGGCGACCAACAAGACCTGCGATGTGCATCTGATGATCGAGGAGCCCGAACGCTATGTCGAAGCTTTTCAGCAGGCGGGCGCAGATATCATTACCATTCATGCAGAGGCCTGCACGCATTTACATCGCAACATTCAGCAACTAAAAAGCCTTGGCGTAAAAGCGGGCATCGCCCTCAATCCGCATACTCCTGTACAGATACTCAGTGAAATTATTCGCGAGATAGACTTAGTTTGCCTCATGAGCGTAAATCCCGGATTTGGCGGACAACAATTTATTCCTCACACGCTGGTCAAGATTCGCGCACTCAAAGAAATGATCAAGAGCTGCGGTTCGACCGCTCTAATAGAGATCGACGGTGGCGTAACCCTAGAAAACGCACCCTCTATTGTTGCCGCAGGTGCTGATGTGCTGGTTGCCGGCAACACGGTCTTTAAAGCTGCCGATCCGGTAGCTACCATTGCGCAACTCAAAAAAACAAGTGCTGCTTAGTTCATGCGCTGGGTGTTAAAAAAATTTCAGGAGCTTTCCGTTGATGAACTCTACGCCTTACTTCGCCTGCGAGCCGACGTTTTTGTGGTAGAGCAAACCTGCGCTTTTCAAGACCTCGATAACAAAGACCAGCCCTCGTACCATTTACTGGGATATCTTGGTAACGAGCTGGCAGCTTACACAAGACTGGTGCCGCCGGGTATCTCCTACGAAGCCGCCTCTATCGGCAGAGTAGTCACTTCGCCCGCTCATCGTAGCAAGGGCCTGGGCAAAGAATTGATGAAGGTATCGATCGAACATTGCGAACGACTTTTTAACACCGCTACCCTTGTGATCGGTGCTCAATGTTACTTACAAGAATTTTACGGATCGTTTGGGTTTGTGCAATCGGGAGAGATCTATCTCGAAGATGGCATAGCGCATATTGAAATGACCCGGCAACGTTAAGTTACTCCTGCACCGATTACTGTCGAAGCTCCTGCGCCAAAAACCGGGCGGTATGCGTATCGGTATCACGTACCATTTCTTCAGGCGTTCCTGCAAATAAAATTTTTCCGCCTCCATCGCCACCCTCAGGCCCCAGATCGATTATATGATCGGCCAGTTTGATGATATCCATGTGGTGCTCGATGACCAGTACGGTGTTGCCCCGCTCTACCAACCGACTGAGCACTTCGGTCAATTGACGGATATCTTCGAAATGCAACCCCGTGGTAGGCTCATCTAAAATGTAAAAGGTTTTTCCGGTATCGCGCTTGGCTAACTCAGTGGAAAGTTTGATCCGCTGCGCCTCCCCTCCGCTAAGGGTCAGTGCCGACTGCCCAAGGGTGATGTAGCCCAACCCCACTTCGTACAACACCTTGATCTTTCTGTACAAATAAGGCACGGGTTGAAAAAATTCCATGGCCTCCTCTACCGTCATTTCCAAGACATCTGCAATTGATTTTCCTTTGTAGCGCACTTCGAGCGTTTCTCGGTTGTATCTTTTTCCATTGCAGGTTTGGCAATGCACATACACATCGGGTAAAAAATTCATCTCGATCACTTTCATACCGCCCCCTTCGCAGTCGGCACATCGCCCAGTCTTTACATTGAAAGAGAACCGACCCGCCCCATATCCTCTCACCTTGCTTTCGGGTAGAGAAGCAAACAACGTGCGGATATCGGTAAAGAATCCGCAATAGGTAGCAGGATTACTGCGCGGTGTTCGGCCTATGGGGGCCTGATCGATCTCGATCACCTTATCGATACACTCCAGCCCTTTTACGGATTTGTATGCCAGTGGTTGCTGCCTTGATCCGTACGCATGCTGCGATAAAATGGGGTACAGGGTTTCGTTGATCAGCGTGGATTTTCCAGAGCCACTAACACCCGTTACAACAATAAAGGTGCCCAACGGAAAGCGGGCCGTTACCTGCTGTAAATTGTTGCCGGATGCACCACTCAATACAATGGAGTGACCAGACCCTTTTCTTCGCGCAGCGGGTAGCGGCAACGAATAGTGCCCATTTAAATAGCCGGCAGTGAGGGTCTTTAATTTTTTTACCTGCGCGGGCGTTCCTGCCGCGACAATCTTTCCTCCATGAATACCCGCCTTGGGACCGATGTCGATCAAATAATCGGCCGACAACATGATGTCCTTATCATGTTCGACTACCAAGATACTATTACCGATGTCTCTTAGCTGCTTGAGAGCATCGATAAGCCGCTGGTTATCTCTTTGATGGAGTCCAATTGAGGGCTCATCCAAAATATAGGTGATGCCTTGCAATTGGCTCCCGATCTGCGTGGCCAACCGTATTCGTTGCGATTCGCCGCCACTTAGCGTGCGCGTACCTCTATTAAGCGTCAAATAGCCCAACCCCACATTAAGTAAGAACTGTAGCCGCTCCCTTATCTCTTTGAGCACATCCTTGGCAATGGCCTTTTGCTTCTGGTCGAGCATCAGCTCTATGCCATCGAACCAAGCCGCCAAATTATCGAGATTCATTTGACTTAATTCCGCAATGTTTCGACCATTGACCTTAAACCAGCGACTTTCTTTTTTTAACCGAGTTCCCTCGCAGGCCTCACAAGGGCAAACCTCCATAAAATCTTCGGCCCACTCGCGAATGGAATCACTATACGGACTCGCGTACCAGCGAAGCAACACATTCACCACACCTTCAAATGGGGCCGAGGGGTCAAACTTGGCATCTGCAAAATCGATCTCGGCTACTTTCCCTTCGCTGTTCGCATACAGTAAAATATTAAGCTGCGCTGGGGAGAGCTCGTTCAACGGTTTTTGCAAGGATATCTTGTGCTGACGGGCCAGTTCTTGCGCTTGCTTATAGACCCAGGCATCCCTTGCTTCGCCCAACGGTGCAATACCACCCTCGCTGATCGACAGCGTAGCATCGGGCATTAACTTCTCCATACTCACCTGGTGCTGCACTCCCAAACCTTTGCAAACCGGACAGGCCCCATAGGGAGAGTTGAACGAGAAGGCATTGGGCGAAGGCTCCTCGTAACTGAGACCTGTGTCTTCGCACATCAATTGACGGGAGTATTGAATCAATCGGTCTTGCTCGGTTAGTATAAACAATAAACCCTTTCCGAGTTTAAGGGCCTGCTGCACACTGGCACTAAGACGGGGTCTAAGATCTTCGCTGACTTGCATTCGGTCCACGACCAACTCAATATCGTGTATCACATAACGATCTAATTGCATGCGCGCGGTCATTTCCCTGATCTCGCCATCTACGCGCATTTTTACAAATCCTCGCTTGCGCCACTCCTCGAACAACTCACGGTAATGTCCCTTACGACCGCGCACCAAGGGGGCCAACACAGTGATCTTTTTTTCTAGGCAGGTCGAAAAAATATTTTGAACAATCTCTTCTTCGCTCCACTTAACCATTGGCTTACCGGTCTCGTACGAAAACGCCTGACCGGCACGGGCATATAGCAACCGTAAAAAATCATACACCTCCGTTACCGTACCCACTGTAGAGCGCGGGTTCTTATTGGTGGTCTTTTGTTCAATAGCAATAACGGGCGATAGCCCAGTGATACGATCCACATCGGGCCTTTCCATATCGCCCATGAATTGCCGGGCATACGCGCCGAATGTTTCCATATAGCGGCGCTGGCCCTCTGCATACAGCGTATCGAAAGCAAGAGAAGATTTACCGGAACCGCTAATACCGGTAATAACGACCAGTTGATTTTTTGGAATGCTGAGATCCAGATTTTTGAGATTATGCTCCCGCGCACCAGCTACCACAATGGCATCAGTTTCGGGAGTAGAAGCGGAGGCAACAACAGTCGTACGGGGCATAAGCGCTCACAAAGATACGTGGAGGGTGAGCGTTTTTACTGCGGCGCGAAAACTTAGAGCAAGCGCTCAATAAGCAGATCTTGAGAAAAATAATGATGCCCCTGCACCAACGTCTCCACCGCCTCGATCAACTGGGTAGAGGGGGCTTTTTTATTGACATAACCATAAATGCCCCCTTTGGGCATGCAAGAGAGAAAATGTTCCTCGCCCCGATCGGAGAAGAAAAGAATACGAGTAGCCGGATTGATGAGCCTGAGTTTTTTTATTAACTGGCGAAGATCAGGCTCGAACAATAGATCGTCCATGATAAGCAAGTCAACGGAAACGTTGCGAAAAAGCTGCATCAGCGCATCACCATTACCGGCCTCATGCACCTGTGCCGACTTAAAGTGTAGCTTGAATGTATTGCACATTCCCAGCCGGAAAATTGGACTCCGGTCCGCGATCAGCACCTGCTGGAGATTGATCGATTTTTGAAGCATCCCTACAAATATAGGGATGCCCGAAATCAACAAATCATTATTCTTTTGTAGTTTTTTTACTAGAAGCAGGTGCTTTCTGTTGAAAAAGAACTACTTGTAGCTTATTGAACGATGAGTTTTCCTACGGTGATCCGCTCCCCTACCGTTTTTCCGATAAATACATAATAGGTCCCTTTGCTCATGCCGGAAAAATCGACGTCCATACTGCTGTAGGGCCCAGTGATAGGGTAATTTCTGCTAAAGACCAATCTTCCCTGCTGGTCATAAACGTATAGGATACGCTGAAAATTAAAAGCGGTGGCGCGGCTGTAATAGCGAACCTTAAAAGGACCATTGGTAGGATTGGGGCTGATCCACGCTTGTTCGGAGGCCGCAGCTATTATTCTGCGTCCGGGAGAAGTGGCAGAACATCCTGTTGCCGTGAGCGCACTCACTGTGTAAGTACCCAAATCGTCGATACCAACTGTAATGGATGAGCCCGTTGCACCATTGACGACGACGCCATCTTTTCTCCACGTATACACCAAACCGGTTGATGCAGGATTGGCCGTAGCAATGAGCGTAGTGGTTTTTCCGGGAATCAAACTGGTATCGCCCAACACTTCTACACTCATAACGGGTATGGGCGTTACTGTTACCCGTACCGTCTCGCAAGCACGCGTGGTACCACAACTACCCCCCTCTGAGCGAACAAAGAAACTGGTGGTCGCACTAACCGGAACTCCGGCTAGTGTAGCACCGGTTCCCACCCGCGTACCTCCGCAACTGCCGCTATACCAAACCCAGCTGGCTCCAGGTACTAGTGGGCCACTCACCACACTCAAGTTAACCGAAGCAGGCCCGCAAGAAGCAGTCACGCTACTACTAACAGTTACATTCGTTCCGCAGCTTCCTACTACGGCAGGGTGCCGGTGAGTACCACATCATCTACACGTATAGTAACTGTGCCGCCCGTATTACGAACAAAACGAAGTTTTAATCCGTTGATCTGTGCGGCGGCAGGAAGTGCAATTGTTTTGGCTGGATACCAACCAATGGCAGCAGTGGCAGCCTCGTTAAAAAGAGCGGCCGCCGTATTGGCCAAATTTACCCAAGCCGTGCCATTCCAGTAATCGACCGAGAAATTTGGAAAAGCGGTCGTACTTTCTTTTCGGTAGGCAAAATCGAGGGTCAGATTTCTGAAGGCCGCCACATTGATGCCCTCGATAGAGAAACCACCTGCATTGGTGGCCGAGGTACCGGTATAAAAAACATTCCCCCCGCCTGAAGCATTGGTGTACCCGGTAGAGGCATTGGTTGTTCTCACATCGGCAGCAGCGGCTTGCTCACCATTCGAGAAAGAGAGCGCACCGGCATTTTGCCATCCAGTGTAGGTGGTTACAAGAGTCGTGGCTGAGGGCACCCCCATACTCTCCGAAAAGATGATGGTCTGCGCCTGTATAGCTGTAGTAAAGCCCAGTAAAGAGGCAACACTAACTAAAGAGAAACGAAATAAGGTAATGCAACGATTCATAGCGGTGGGTTGTACGATAAAGGTTAGGAATTATTTAAAAGTTGAGGTTGGATAATGTACGGACCTGAAGAAAGCACCGGCCTGCTTGGCCGTCTCTGCATTCGAATGCGCCACACCCGGAAGAGAGATCATTGTCCAGTGGAGCGAAGCGCCTTGTGCCCCGGCGGTTGCCTGCACGGTACGGAAGAAGTTTTTTCCCCGTTCAAACCGATTGGCCCCTTGGGAACTATAAGGCTCGCCTTTTTGAAAATTGACACTGGTAGTGTCGGTATCGGCCTCGCCCAGGGCAAGTAAAACAGGTTTTGAAAAAAATTGATGTATGTTTTTTTTGATCTGGGGAATGTTCTTGACCCCAAACGGATAGTCGTTCTGCATATCCGGCAAAGTATACCAGCCGGCATTGGATATAAATACCTTAGCCGCGCGATTGTTGGGAACAAAATAGAGAAACCGATGTACGAATTGCGCACCGGCAGAGTGCCCTGATAAATAATACCCACGCTCGCGGCTGCCCAACGCATTTACAAATTGATCAAAGAGGGGCTCGATAACAGAGAAGGTCCACTCTCGCTCAGGCATAAAGCGCTCCTCCTTTTCGTTCCATACATTTCCCGGATTATACCGGTCGCTACCCTTGAAATTTTCTTTGTCGAACGTAGGTGCCACCACCACTAACTGGTAGAGATCGGCCACGCTCGCCCATTGATCGAGATAAGCCGATGCGTTGCGCTCGGCACCGTGCAACATGATCACGACAGGTAATGTATCGGGCCTGTCCGTAGGACTGTACATCCAAACGGTAATACGACCGGGCATGCGAAGCGCATAAGAGGAGAAAAGATAGGACTGCTTGCCTTTTTGCAACACCGGAGCGCTCGCTTCGGCAGTGGCAGTGGATTGTGCCTGAGCGACCGGTGCGAAGGCGATCATCGTCAGGAACAACACTAGACCCTGTACGAGTTGTTTTGCCAGCGTGCGGCCAGGGGGAATAGCCGAATCTTGCCGCTCGCTACTTTTATATGGGTGCCGGTATAACACGATTAAAAAAAGTTGATCGGCAATTTAGAATCCGGGGTTTTGAACCAGATTGGTGTTGGCCTGTACCTCTCCTACCGGCAATGGCAAGATGGTACGGTTATAAAAACTGCTGGTCGTAGCATTGTAGTCGATCAGTCGAGACACGGCATTACCGGCGCTACTGATCTTTACGAAGTTGGTACGCGTACGATTTAGATCGAACAGTCGTTGACCTTCGAGGGCGAACTCTCTTCTCCGCTCAAGCATGATGGTATCGAGATAAGCTGTAACACTAATTTGACCAACCGGTGGCGTTGGTAGCAAACTGACCACCAGCGGACGACTAGCCGTAGCCGTGTCGCGGCGCGCGCGCAGCAAACTAAGATCAGCAACCGAACTAT
>JBJTFT010000043.1:0-4082 GCA_046093525.1 Sphingomonadales bacterium
TGATCCCTTATCGCTAGCCACCAACAGCCAGGGCATTACCACTATTATAATTGGTCAAGATGGTAGAAGCTACCCGATCGATACGATCAGGGCCCTGTTTAAAAAAAATCCGGTCGCCGTTAATGTGGCAACCTACACGGGGCACACTACCCTTCGCGAACAAGTAATGGGTAGCGACCTGCTTAGAGCGGCTACTGATAAAGAGACTGCGCAAATGCAAGCACTGCTTGCTAAAGAAATGCAAAAGGGCTCGTTGGGCCTTTCAAGTGGCCTAGAATACGAAGATGCTTTCTACTCTTCTGCCCAAGAAGTGATACAACTGGCCCAAACGGCCGCGCACTGGGGAGGAAGCTATGCCAGCCATATCAGAAGCGAAGACATTACCCTCGATGCGGCTGTCGAAGAGATACTGACCATTGGACGGCTTACGAAGATGCCGGTTCAGCTTTCGCATATCAAGATTGGATTAAAAGATAAATGGGGAACGGCACCTGCGATTCTACAGCGACTAGATCAAGCGCGAAGCGAAGGCATTCAAATTACGGCCGATGTATATCCTTATGACTTTTGGAGCTCAACGCTTCGGGTACTATTTCCGAAGAGAGATTACACGAGCCTTGAAAGCGCGGACTTTGCGGTAAAGCACCTGTTCGACCCGGAGAGATCGGTGTTGGTGCGCTATGCACCGCAACCGGCATATATTGGAAAGACCATTACTGCTATAGCCTGGCAACAAAACAAGTCAACCCCACAAACCTTGCTTCAGCTTATTGAAAAGGCCGACAGCTTTAAAAAAGCCAGTCCTGCTTACCCCTATGGTGTAGAAGCGATAGCCGCCAAAGCCATGACCGAAAAAGATGTTTCCACTTTTATTAAATGGCCGCACGCCAATATTTGTTCAGACGGAAGAGCGGGCGGACACCCAAGAGGCTTTGGGGCATTTACCAAGATCTTACGAGAGTACGTAAGGGAGCGACAGGCTTTATCGCTCGAAGAAGCTATATATAAAATGACATACCTCGGCGCACAAAACTCCGGAATAAAAAACCGTGGCCCTATTAAAGAAGGGTACTATGCCGACTTGGTGCTCTTTGATCCCGCTACCGTAGCCGATCAATCAACGCTTGAGCAGCCTATGGCAGTATCAAGAGGAATAGTGATGGTATTGACCAATGGATTCGTTACGTACCAGCAGGGGCAAGGCACATCCTTGAAACCCGGCGTATTTGTTTCAAAATAACATGCCGCAGCCGGTAGTTAAGACATATCTACTAAGTGATACGGCCTTCACACTCTCCTTTGAGCTACCGATAGGTCAAGAGGCACACCAATGGGTGATACAAGCGGCACAGGCCATCAAAAATTTTCTTGGCAATGACTATCGCGATCTGGTACCGTCCTACACAAGTCTCACCATTTTTTTTAATGATGCTGCAAAACTCGAAGCCAACCTACGACCCATCGAAAAACTAATCACAGCACTACTGCGCTCAACAACTAGTAATAATGATGAGGCAAATCCAGATAAGCAGAGCGGACCAGCCGTAAAGGATATACCTGTATGCTACGACCTATCGCTTGCCACCGATCTGCCATTGGTAATGGAGCACTTGCAACTTTCGCAACAAGAGATCGTACAACGTCATACGAACTTATTATATAAGGTATACATGATCGGATTTGTTCCGGGCTTTGCCTACATGGGCACGTTGGATCCTACCCTATATATGCCTAGAAAACAAACGCCCTCTCGCAGCGTACCTGCCGGAAGTGTCGCTATAGCGGCCCACCAAACAGGCATCTACCCCTTTGATGTACCGGGTGGATGGCATGTAATTGGACGCACGCCCTTACGCATGTTCAATAAAAACCGAGACCCTGTTTGCTTACTACAACCCGGACAATGCGTTAGATTTTTCTCCATATCCATAGATGAGTTCAATAGCGCATCATGAGTATTCTTGTTCATAAGCCCGGTATTCTAGCCAGCTTGCAAGACAAAGGCCGCTGGGGCTACCAGCATGTGGGCATACCCGTGGGAGGTGCCATGGATCTCACTTCAATGCAACTAGCCAATACCATTTGTGGTAACGATCCCGACACAGCAGTACTTGAGTTTACACTACAAGGCGCAATGGTGGAGTTTGAACAAGCCATCAGCTTTGCGATCTGCGGTGGAGGTGCAAGCCTAACACTAGACAATGTCAAGATCGATTTCGGGCAACGCATTACGGCGCCCGCCGGATCCATCCTAAAATGGCACCCCCATCCCTATGGATGCAGAACCTACATGGCCGTAGAGAACGGCTTTAGTAGTATGGCCGAACTTGGCAGCTGCTCCACGTATCCTTTGGCGCAACTCGGCGGCATCAATGGAAATTACTTGCAAGCGGGCGATAGAATTCCGTTTCATAAAAACTCAAGAAAAGAAAATCTTTTAGAGTCAAATAAAAAAAATACAGCACCGGATGTCAAAGCAGCTACTGTAACTGTCACTTTCTCGAATGCGGCGTTGACTACCAATCATGTTGCTATAAAATGCTATCCCGGGCCCGAATGGGATTGGTTTAGCGGCGAGGCTCAAGAGCGATTCACCAATGAAACCTGGAAGGTCGGTCTCAATGCGAATCGAATGGGGTATTCACTGAACGGGCCGGAGCTTAAAAAAAATTGTACACAAGAACTGATCTCCACGGCTGTAACCAAAGGTATCGTGCAGGTAACTCCGGCTGGTATGCCCCTTGTTTTAATGGCCGATGCACAAACCATCGGAGGTTATCCACGCATTGCTCGGATCGCCGAAAGTGATCTTGCAATATTGGCGCAGTGTCGTCCGGGTTATCAACTTAACTTTCAGCTTCAACCAACCCTGCATGCAACCCACCATTGATATCAATTGCGATCTGGGCGAAGAAACAGGTATAGAAGCTGCCATCATGCCTTATATTACCACGGCGAATATTGCCTGTGGCGCCCATGCCGGGAATCTAACGACCATATTTAACACCATAGAGCTGGCAAAAAAATTTGGTGTTGCCATTGGAGCGCATCCCTCCTACCCCGATCGCGAAAACTTTGGGCGGCTGGTCATGTCAATCGACGATTCAACACTCGTGCGTTCTATCAGTGAACAGATCAACGCAGTAGCTGCTATTGCTAATCAGGCAGATTATCCCATTGGGCATATTAAATTTCACGGGGCGTTATATAACGAGGCAGCAAAAAATAAAACAGTAGCAGAAATACTCGTAAAAACAATTGCATCTCTTAACCCATCGTGGGTACTATACGGACCACCCGCCAGCGAACTCGAAAAAGCAGCGCATACCCACACGATTGCATATTGCCGCGAAGGATTTTTGGACCGCACCTATCAAGACGATGGTAGTCTCACCCCACGTTCAGATCCACAAGCGCTTATAACAAGTGAGACCAAGAGCATCCAACAAGCCTTACAGATGATCCGACAGCAAACGGTAACAACGCTAAGTGGAAAAACAATCTCACTTCCGGTTCAGACCCTCTGTCTGCATGGAGATGGTCCGCATGCGTTGCCAATTGCAAAAACACTTCGATCAGAACTCAACAAAGAAACTATCACAACGCGAGCTGCTTATGACCGAATCAACTAAGCGTACAAAAAAAACAAGCGTACTTATTAGCGCTGCCTTTCTAATGGCCACCTCGGCCATTGGCCCGGGCTTTCTAACACAAACCGCAAGTTTTACCAATACATTAGTAGCGAGTTTTGGTTTTGTAATACTCATTTCTATTTTACTCGATCTGGGGGCACAACTAACGATCTGGAAAATTCTTTGCGCCAGCGGTATGCGCGCCCAAGAATTAGCCAATAAGGTACTACCCGGTGCAGGCCCTGCACTAAGTGTTATGATCTTACTAGGAGGATTGGCATTTAACACCGGCAATCTCGCCGGGGCCGGATTAGGATTAGAAGTACTCACGGGATGGTCTCCTAAAATAGGCGCAAGTATCAGTGCACTGATCGCCCTGTTTATTTTTTGGCAAAAAGATTCTCTTCGCTGGATGGATACCTTTACCCGTTTGCTGGGAGTAGTAATGAT
>JBJTFT010000044.1:0-2685 GCA_046093525.1 Sphingomonadales bacterium
AAACTATTCAAGGCCGGTATTGCCCGCAGTGGTGCTTATAATCGAACGCTTACCCCTTTTGGATTTCAAAATGAGGATCGCAGCTACTGGGAGGCCTCTGAACTCTATAACCGCATGAGCCCTTTTAGCTATGCCAACCAGATCAAGACGCCCCTGCTGCTGATCCATGGAGAGATGGACAATAACACGGGTACCTTTCCTATTCAAAGCGAGCGCATGTTCAATGCCATTAAAGGGCATGGCGGAACGACCCGCTATGTAAGCCTTCCCTACGAATCGCATGGATACACCGGAAAGGAAAACCTCTTGCATGTGCTGGCCGAGCAATTCGACTGGCTAGAAAAATTCGTAAAATCTCCGGCGCCAACAGCGGGCGATAAAAAGGGATTCTGAGTTTTTTTCTGTCGTGCCGGGCCACCCGTTTGCCACAGAAAATCGTACTTTTGCAGCTGATTTAAACCTGTAAAACCGCTTGTTATGGCCGACCTGTTTGAAAGATTGTTAAAGAATGCCGGACCCCTAGGACAACATCGTGAAAGAGCCCATGGATACTTTGCCTTTCCCAAGTTAGAAGGAGAGATCAGCAGCCGCATGAAGTTTCGGGGCAAGGATATGATCGTTTGGAGTCTTAACAACTACCTCGGACTCGCTAACCATCCCGAAGTTCGCAAGGCAGATGCCGATGCGGCCGCCCAATATGGACTGGCCTACCCTATGGGTGCCCGCATGATGAGTGGTAACAGTAATCATCACGAGCAACTCGAAGCCGAACTGGCCGCCTTTGAAATGAAGGAAGATGCCATCTTACTCAATTTTGGCTATCAGGGAATGGTGAGTGTGATCGATGTGCTTTGCGGTCGTCACGATGTGATCGTCTACGATGCCGAAAGCCATGCCTGTATCATCGATGGACTCAGACTGCACCCCGGACACCGCTATGTGTTCAAGCATAACGACGTAGAGGATTGCGAGAAGCAACTACAACGCGCTACCGCACTCATCGAAAAACAAAAGACCGGTGGTATTCTGCTCATCACCGAAGGTGTGTTTGGCATGGCGGGCGACCAAGGAAAACTGAAAGAGATCGCCGCCCTCAAAGAAAAATACCAGTTCAGATTATTGGTCGATGACGCGCACGGATTTGGCACGCTGGGCAAGACCGGTGCCGGTGCCGGTGAGGAACAAGGCGTTCAAGATAAAATTGATATTTACTTTTCGACGTTCGCCAAGTCGATGGCGAGTATCGGCGCTTTTGTGGCAGGCGATAAACCCGTTGTAGATTATATCCGCTACAATATTCGCTCTCAGATCTTTGCTAAAAGTCTTCCTATGCCCTTGGTCCTGGGCAATCTCAAAAGACTGGAACTATTGCGCAATCATCCCGAACTTAAAGATAAACTCTGGAGTAATGCGCGCAAACTGCAGCAAGGCCTCAAAGATCGCGGCTTCGACATTGGCAAGACCGATTCGGTGGTCACCCCCGTTTACATGAAAGGCGGTGTAGAAGAGGCAACCGCCATGGTCATGGACCTTCGCGAGAACTACGGCGTCTTTGCCTCCATTGTTGTATATCCTGTTATTCCAAAAGGCCATATCATTTATCGTCTGATACCCTCTGCTATACACACCGACGAAGACATCCGTCTTAACCTCTAAGCCTTTACCGAAACCAAGGTCAAGCTCGATGCCGGAGCGTACAAAGTGGAGGCTATACCGGACATGGCAGAAAAAAAATAAACCATTATGCGATTATTGTTTCTCTTTTTAGCGATCCCGGCCATTGGCTGGAGTCAGACAAAGTCCATCACACTCGAAGATGTATATAAAAAGGGAACCTTTCGCACCGACCCGGTCTCCGCTTCTTTCGAAGAAAGTAAACCGGCTTCACCTTCCGTTAACTGGGAGCGCTTTGCTGATGCGCAGGGTAAGAAAATAGGACGCCCCGATGATATCATCGCCAGCGAGGCCAAACCAAATTTTCAATTACTGAGAACAAAGACCGAATCTATTTACCGTCGCTCCTCCAAATCACTACTATACCTTTTTAACACCACGGATTCTTCGCTGGTACAGATCGGAGGAGATACAAAATCGCTTCACCCGCAATTTTCGCCCGACGGTCAATACATCTCGTATGTGCAGAATAACAACCTGATGCTCTTTCATATTCCCACGGCTACCACCCAAGCGGTAACCACCGACGGAAGATGGAATTTTATCATCAATGGAAATTGTGACTGGGTCTACGAAGAGGAATTTGAATTTAGTCGCGCGTACGAGTGGAGTCCCAAAGGAAACTATATTGCCTACTACCGCTTCGATGAATCGGGTGTAAAGGAATTCAATATGACGATGTACGATAATTCGCACAACAGTGATTATCGATACAAATATCCCAAGGCCGGAGACGACAACTCGGTAGTGGAGATTTACATTTACGATGTTAAGAACGCCACCAAAGCAAAAGCCCAGTACGAAGCAGGTGATATTTATATTCCCCGCATAAAATGGACTACCGACGATAGGCAGTTGGTGGTATTTTGGATGAATCGCCATCAAAATGTGTTAAAGCTGCTCAGCACCGATGCCACCACAGGCAACAGCAGTCCTCTTTACGAAGAGATTATCAATTACTTTGTTGAGATCATCGACGATTGGTGTTTCCTAAATGACGTCAAACTCTAT